>CALZOZ010000034.1 GCA_945828095.1 uncultured Clostridia bacterium | reverse complement strand
AGATTCCTCTACGTCTCGTGGGCTCGGAGATGTGTATAAGAGACAGCAGCAATCTCAAGCCTGTAAAAAAAGACTACAGGCGTTTTAAAATCAGGACCGTAGAAGGACAGGATGACTACGGCAGCCTTGCCGAAATGCTGGAGAGACGCTTTAAACGGGCTCTTGAAGGCGACAGCGGTTTTTCTGTTCTGCCTGACCTTATTCTCATGGATGGAGGAAGAGGACAGGTGAGCACCGCAGAGAAGGTTCTCAATCGTCTTGGAATCCATGTTCCCGTTTTGGGAATGGCAAAGGACGACAGCCATAGGACCAGAGCACTGGTAAATGGCTGCGGAGATGAAATCCTTCTGAAGGACAATCCTCTGATCTTTAAGTATTGCGGAACCATTCAGGAAGAGGTTCACCGCTTTGCTATCGAGTACCACAGGAGTCTTCATAATAGAAATTCAATCGGCTCCGTGCTTGACAATATAGAAGGAATCGGACCTGCCAGGCGCAATGCTCTGCTCAGCCACTTTAACTCTGTGGAAGACATAAAAAAGGCCGATGTGGAGAGTCTAATGAAGGTAAAGGGAATTACAGAAAAAAATGCCCGCGCTATAAAGGAATATTTTAGTTGATTGACCAAGGGATTTATGTTATATTTATATTGATTTATTGCGAAATTGGAAACAATTTAAAGTTGTTTATGGAGGAATAAAAATGACAGACGAAAAGAAAAATGTTGAAATCGAAGAGACTGATGTTATCACTTTAGAGTTTGATGACGGTGCTGAGGTTGAATGCGAAATTATGGGCGTGTTCGACTACAACGGCAAAGAGTACATCGCTTTAATCCCTGATGACGGTACAGATGATGTTTACATCTACGGCTACAAGGAAGTTGGCGATGACGAATTCGAACTTGTGGACATCGAAGATGATGCTGAGTTTGAAGCAGTAGTAGCTGAGTTCGACAAGATTATGATGGAAGAAGAATAAGAATAACACTAGAAACGAGAAAGCAGGCAGGCCTTTGTATTAATCCGGGGCCTGCCTATTTTAGTGCTCTAACTTTTTCGGTGGTATGAACTATGTTCTAGTTTTGCCTGTCTTTTTATCAGCGTTGTACAATTTGACCTGAAACGAGTTCTTTTACAACATGACACTCACATAGGCCTTTAAATCGTAGCTGAAAAGTCGTGAATGTTGTACTTTTTTTTTGATTTCTAGAATTTTTACAACATAAAATTAAAATAATTAAGTCATGTTGTAAAAATAATTCGAACCTCGGAGTTTTTACAACATGACGACCACAAGGAGGGCTCCAGAAGCTTTGGAAAAGGTGTGATGTTGTAAAAACAGTGACTTCCTTGATTTTTTTACAGCATCGGACATTGCCTTTGAAGAGTGGTAATGATTTCGTTCTAGTATTATCATAAAAGTAAGAGCATGGGTCAAACCACCGAAAAAGTTAGAGAACCCCTATTTTGTTTGGCTGAAACTGTGTCTGTGTCGAAGGGCGTCGAAAAAAGACGAATAAATGAACTGTGAAAATTTATACAAAAATGGCATAATAATGTTGTAAAGTAAAAGTGTGCGAATTTCAAATGAGGAGAAATTAAAAATGGAAAGCTTTTTACCCTTTATTAACAGAGAACAGTGTTGCAAAATCTGGCTGAATGACATTATGTACATCAGGCAGGAGGGAAGAATGACCAGTATTGTGACGGAAAAAGAAACATACTGCAGTTATGAAAAATTAAAGGACATGGAGGCACATCTGGATAAACGCTTTTATTACTGCCTTAAAAAGGTGATAATAAATTTTGAAAATGTGGCAGTCATGAAGGAACAGACCATATACTTTAAAAACGGAGATATAATAGCACTTGGAAGGCAGAATTATGTACATACACGTCAGGCTTTTGCGGCGTACCTTCTTCAGCAAAAACAGAATTAGGAGAAGAAGGATAAATTGAGGGAAAAATCATAGGTGAAATAAAAATAATCCTTGCAATTCCAACGATTTTATAGTATAGTATTAGGGCAGTGTGTGCAAAGGCACATTGTAATAAATAATATCAATCACATCGGCCGTTAAAAATGGTTGCTGCGAACCCTGGCATAAGGGCCTTTTCTGCAGATATTCTGCGGAATCCTGTATAAAAAAGGGCAGGTATGAGGAGCGGCGTACTGATGCAGCATACAGCCTACAGTTAACTGGAGGCATTGTGGAGACTGCAGGGGCTGATGGAAGTTCAAACCACAGGAGGATTAAAAAAATGGCAGTAATTTCAATGAAACAATTACTCGAAGCAGGTGTACACTTCGGACACCAGACAAGAAGATGGAACCCTAAGATGGCTCCTTACATTTTCACAGAAAGAAACGGAATCTACATCATCGACTTACAGAAGACTGTAAAGAAGATTGAAGAAGCTTATGACTTCATGAAGACTGTAGGCGAAAGCGGCAAGCCGGTTCTTTTCGTAGGAACCAAGAAGCAGGCTCAGCAGGCTATCGTTGACGAAGCTACAAGATGCGGACAGTACTATGTAAGCGAAAGATGGCTTGGCGGTATGCTTACAAACCACAAGACAATCGCTACAAGAATCAAGAGATTAAACGACATCAACAGAATGGCTGAAGACGGCACTTTCGAAAAGCTTTCAAAGAAGGAAGTTATCAAGTTAAAGGCTGAAGCTGAAAAGCTTGAAAAATACTTAGGCGGAATCAAGGACATGAAGGGAATGCCGGGAGCATTATTCGTTGTTGACCCTAAGAAGGAAAGAATCGCTGTTAAGGAAGCTAGAATCCTTGGAATTCCTATCGTTGGTATCGTAGATACAAACTGCGACCCTGACGATGTTGACTATGTAATTCCTGCAAACGATGACGCTATCAGAGCCGTAAAGCTTATCGCAGGCAGAATGGCAGACGCTGTTATCGAAGCAAATCAGGGCGAAAGCTTTGACGAAGGAACTCCTGCCGAGGCAGAAGCTGCAGAGGAAACAGTTGAAGCTGCAGAAGAAGCTGTAGAAGAATAATTACTTTTGGATAATTTAGGAGGAAAATAAAATGGCTGTAACAGCATCAATGGTTAAAGAACTTAGAGAAATGACCGGCGCAGGCATGATGGACTGCAAGAAGGCTCTTGTAGAATGCGACGGCGATATTGATAAGGCAGTTGACTTTTTAAAAGAAAAAGGACTTGCAAAGGCTGCTAAGAAGGCAGGAAGAGTTGCTGCAGAAGGGTTAGTTAAGATTGCTTTCTCTGATGATTGCAAGACTGCTGCGTTAGTAGAAGTTAACTCTGAAACAGACTTCGTATCAAAGAACGAAGAATTCGTTGATTTCGTTGAGGGCCTTGCTAAATTAGCATTAACTGCTGAAACAAACGATATCGAAGCATTCAAGGCGATGGCTTACGAAGATTCCACAGTTGCAGAAGTTCTCACTGCTAAGATTGCCAAGATCGGTGAAAACATGTCCATCAGAAGAATCGAAAAGGTATCCGGTGATGTGATTGCCTCCTACGTTCACGGCGGCGGAAGAATCGGTGTTCTCGTTGTAGGCAACGGAGAAGCTACCGATGATGTAAAGACAGCATTAACAAACGTTGCAATGCAGGTTGCAGCTATGAACCCGCAGTACGTAAGCAGAAACGACATTTCTGCAGATGAGCTGGCTAAGATTAAGGTCATCACACTGGAAAGCGCATTAAACGATCCGTTCACTCTGCCTAAGCCAATCTTAAACGCTTTAATTGAAAAGGCAGTTGCAGATGGTTGGAGCGCAGAAGATGTAGCTATCTACGAAGAAAAGAAGAACGACAAGTCCTTCAACTTCAACTATTTACCAAACTTCCTTTCTCAGGAAGCAAAGGCAAAGCTTGCAGAACTGGCTGTTGCTGACAAGGCTTCAATCTCCGAAAACAAGATTTTCGCTGGTCTTGTAGAAGGCCGTGTTTCCAAGCAGTTAAAGGACATCTGTCTCCTTGACCAGGTTTATGTAAGAGCAGAAGACGGTAAGCAGACCGTTGCAAAGTACCTGGAATCTGTAGACAAGGCACTCTCCATTGCAAAGGTTGTTCGCTTCGAAGTAGGTGAAGGTATCGAAAAGAAAGAAGAAAACTTTGCTGAAGAAGTTGCAAAGCAGATGGGCGCTAACTAATAGAGCCTAACTGATTCAGAAATAACCATGACCCCGGGAAACATTGATTTCCCGGGGTTTTTAAATGTAGTAAAATGATGGGGATTATAGCAGTTAAAAAGTTCGCGCTTGACACCTTTGGATATGTAATTTAAGATAATATTTATAGGAGGAATGAAAATATGACGGAACTTAGAAAGAGAATAGATTATACGGTGGCATGTGTTTCTGAGTTTGCAAATAAGTATAATTTAACTCAAAAAGCAGCATTCCAATTCCTCTATGATTATAAGGCAATCGAATTTTTGAAAGAATGCTACGATATTGAGCATACATTGTCTTTCGACGATGCAATAGAGGATATGGAACGTATTTGTTCGAAAAATGGGGGAGTAATATCATGATTCTATACCACGGAACAAATCTTGATATCGCAAGTATCAACTTGGATATGTGTAGACCGTACAAAGATTTTGGCAAAGGCTTTTACCTCACTTTGCTTGAAGAACAGGCAAGAAAAATGGCTTATCGAGTGTCTAAAGTATATGGAGGGAGACCAGTTATAAACATATATGAAGTAGATGATAATCTCCTTTCAAACAAAGAGCTTTCAATTAAGAATTTCGGTACAGAGATAACAGAGGAATGGGCAGCCTTTGTCATGAATAATCGCAACAGGAACTTTACCGATTTTGAAAATGCACTATGCAATTTTGATTTCAAATACGATATTGTGATGGGGCCTATTGCCAACGACGATTTAGCTATGCTGTTCAGGGAGTATAGCAAACATGCTATCAACTTGGATGTTTTACTAAAAGAATTATCTTATAAAGAGGCAACCAATCAAGTTTCATTCCATACAGAACGGGCAATTGAGTTACTCAGGAAGATAGGTGTCATACATGGATAAAAAAGAAATATTGATGGAGTACAATACCCAGGATATTATTGAATTCATTGTTCAGGATTTTGGAGTAGAGTACGATGAGGCAATGAGAAGGTTTTATAATTCCGAAGTATTTGAAAAATTGAGAAATCCTGAAACGGGGTTGTATTTGGAAAGCCCGGCATACGTTTATGGATTGTTTCAGGACGAGAGTAATTTTGGGAAAATAGTACAGGCAGAGATATAATGAAGCCGATAAGCACGCCAAATTTTACAAATAAGGGCTCCCATATGTGTTCATTGTAGAGTATTACGTAGTGCAAACGGCTTTTTCCAAACTTTAGTGAAACTAAGAGAAGCGATATATTTAAAACATATATTGATAAAAGAGGCTCAAACGCTGTTAAATAGCCGATTCGTAGGGATTGTAATATGTATGGGAAGTGCTAAAAGTTTGCAAAGCAGATGGGCGCTAACTAATTTATAAAACTATGACCAGGACCCCGGGAAACATTGATTTCTCGGGGTTTTTGATTGCAATAGAAAGAATTGAAAACCAAACCTGAACCATATTGAAATTTCATACGGGATGTGGTACACTTTATTTATATCAAGCGATAGAAATGGGGCGGTGAATTGGCAAACTATACGAAGGAACAATGGAATGCGAAAAAAGAAACGCTGATGGAGAAGAGTTATGACTGTTTTGCGGAATACGGACTCCACGGAACAGGCATCAGGGCACTGGCAAAGCACTGCGGGTGCACCTCGAATATGCTGTATACATATTTTGAGAATCTGGATGACCTTATCATCCAGTCCACAGAATACTGCATGACGAAGGTGGAAGATGACTTTATGGCAAAAGCTCCTACAGACGTAGAGGACCTGTGGCGGTTCATAGACGAGATACCCTACTGGACAGCAAAAAAGCACGGAAAGAAATACCGCCTGATGTATCAGGTGTACACCCACCCGAAATACAGGCAGTACGGCAAGAAGTTCTTTAAAGGTGTAGATGAGCGTTATACCCAGTACGCAAAGAGCCTGGAGGGCAAGCTGGGTATTCCATATGAAAAAATTACACCGCTGATTTTCATTCTGATCAGGGCCTGCGTACATTACGCACTGTTTGAGGATGAGTTTTATTTAAAATCCCAGCTAGAAGTGCTCAAAGAAACCCTTGAGCTGTTTATTGAGAAATATAACCCAAAAGAAATTCCAAAGGAGGACGAGTAAATGAGAAAACGAATATTAAGCATACTGCTTGCGATATGTATGGTGATTACGCTGATGCCGCAGGCAGCATTTGCGGAAGGAGAGACAGACAGCACGCCCAGCTTGTCAGCCTTTGCCACAAAGGACCAATTAATGAATTCATTCTCCTCGAATGATTTTGATAATAAAGGAAAGCTGGTATTCGGCAAAAACAGCGAAGGGAAGGTACAGGAATGGTACATCCTGGGAAAAGACAGTGGTGTGTCAGGTGATAATACAATGATTTTTGCTGCGGACTCAATCGCAAAATCGCTTCAGTTTCGTTCAGATCTTAATGTGATTCCATATGATAAAAGCTGGGGATGTGAATATAGTACCAACTCTGTAAAAGAAGTTGCTGCAAATCACTACGGAGCCAGCGACCTTCGAAAATCGCTGCAGAATATTGCAAAGAATAATAACTACTTTTCCTCAGCAGAGCAGGGCATGATGAATGCCACTAGAATTGAAAATTGGGATTATTATGGCGATAAGATTAGTGTTCCCTATTATACAACGGACATACTGTATGCACTTGACTCTAATCCTTTTACTCTTGGGAACTATGTATTATATAACATAGGAAGTGAAAGAAAAGCCCTGAACGATGAGTACCTGTGGATTAACGGAAAATATTTCTGGATGAGGGAAGTAGAAGCTATGTACGACGGTTGCGCATATGTTACATATTATCCCCACCGAACAATGTATTTATATCCTGTCAATGCAAAGTATGACGCTCGTCCTGCGGGAAATCTGAACTTATCTAACGTCCTCTTCGCATCTGCTGCTACAGCAACATCATTAAGTACGGCAAAGTCTGGAATAATCGCATCGGGCACTGCGATGACCCTCAGACTGGACGGAAGCAGCAAGGATATCGGCAGAGTAGTATATGACATCACAACCGGTGATATAAAGGCTGTGAAGGGAAGCACTTCAGGTAATGTGGCGCTTGTTGTGCAGGGTAATGATGGAACCCGTGACTGGTATTACAGCCAGAAGATAACAGGAACGCAGACGATAAATGCATCGACAATCAGGTCGGCACTGGGTTTGTCGGCAGATATAGACTTATCAAAATGCAAAATCTGGCTGGAAACCACCGCTGGCAATGGAATGATTTATGCGGTCGCTGCAGATGGATGTTCAACCGAATCAGAACTTCTGGATGCAATTAATAAAGGTGTGAACACGGTTTCGCTGGTTTGTGACATTACTCTTTCAGGCACACTCGACCTGAGCGATAAGAATATTACTCTGGACCTCAACGGACATACTCTCAAAGGCGACATTAAGCTGGCTGATACCTCTGTGGCTCCGGAGTCCATATTGACCCTGATTGACAGCAACCCTGCCAGAGGTGGTGTAGTGAATGGCAGAATAACGCTGACTCGCGGAAGTAACGACAGCGTAAGTCATCTTTATGCCAACGGCGGCACGGTAACGGGGATGGTTTCCATGCCTAGCTATGCTGGCGGAATTTATTGCACCAGCAGTACCCCGACAGTGTTTAAAGGCTATGTCGGCAATTACGGCGAAATCCACGGCGGTATTTTCTACGATAGTATCAAAGAAGACTGTATCAAGGAGAAGACCGTGACATTCATGAACGGCAGCAGCCGCTACGCACTTGAAGTTGTGGCAGCCGGCAGCAAGGCGGCAGCACCGACGGAGCCTGTAAAGTCTGGAAGCGTGTTCGTGGGATGGTACAACGGCGATGCGAAATATGACTTTGCAGAAACAGTCACAGGGAACATCACGCTGAACGCAAAGTGGGTATCTGAGGATGTTTCAACCGAGTATGAACTCAAAGAAGCCGTTGCCCTGGGCAGCACCTTCATCAGGCTGACGAATGACATTGCACTGTCAGATACACTTAATTTGAGCGATAAGGTCCTCACTCTGGACCTCAACGGATATGTTCTCACAGATAATATCATGGTAGCTGATAACTCTGCATCGCCGCAGTCAATACTCACTCTTATTGACAGCAGACCAACCGCAACACATACAGACAGCTCCATGCCATCGGGCGGTATACTCAAAGGCAACATTACACTGACCCGCGGAAGCTACGGCAGCGCAAGCCATCTTTATGCCAACGGCGGCACGGTAACGGGCCAGGTATCCATGCCTAGCTATGTTGGTGGAATTTATTGCACAAGCAGTACGCCGACAGTGTTTAAGGGCTATGTCGGCAATTACGGCGAAATCCACGGCGGTATTTTCTATGGTAATATCAACGAAGGCTGTATTAAGGAGAAGACCGTGACATTCATGAACGGCAGCAGCCGCTATGCACTTGAGGTTGTGGCATCAGGCAGCAAAGTGGTCGAACCGATTGCACCATCGGTTAAGAATGGATATCAGAACTTTGACGGCTGGTATTACGGTGATACAAAATACACCTTTGGTTCTACGCTAAGCGATAATCTTACGTTGACAGCTAAATTCGGCAATCCGATAACCTACAATATCACCTATAACTTGGGAGAGGGCGGTACGGCGACAAATCCGGAAACCTATACTGTGGAAAGTGAAGCCATTACGCTGATAAATCCTGTAAAAGAGGGATACATCTTTACCGGCTGGAGCGGTACAGGCTTAACCGGCGAAAACAATATGACTGTCACAATTCCAAAAGGCAGTACAGGTAACAGAGAATATACAGCTCATTATATGGCAAAAAACCATTACTCTGTTGTGTTTGATACCAACGGCGGAGACGATACGATATCACCGAAAACCGACTTGAAATGGGATAATACGGTGCTGGCTGATATCACCACACCGACAAGAAAAGGATATACTTTTGCAGGCTGGAAATGCGGTGATACAAGTGTAGGAGCAGACACAACCTATGCTGCACTTGCTGTCAATGGAAACGTTTCAGACATTATACTTACAGCACAGTGGACAGAAAAGGATGATTACTCTGTCAGCTTTTACACCAATGGCGGAACTGCCATAAATAGTAGAACAGATGTAAAATGGACGGATAAGGTTCTGGAGGGTATAACTGACCCGACAAGAGAAGTATATACTTTCATCGGCTGGAAATGCGGAGAGACAGAAGTAGACGAAACCACGAAATATTCTGAGCTGGTAGTAAACGACACGGTTTCGAGTATCGAACTTACAGCACAATGGATAGAAAATATTGTTCCTGCTGCTCCGACAGGCACAATCAGCATCGACGGGCAAAGTTGGGATTCATTTAACAGCGATATTACATTTGACCGGTTCTATAATGCTGAGAAGGAAGTAACAATCGCTGCAAGCGGCAGCGGTACAGTTACCATAGAATACCTGTTAAGCGACAGAGCACTTACTGTTGATGAACTTGATGGAGCCGCGTTTACCAAATATGATGAGGCATTCAGTCTCGACCTCAATCATGAGTATGTGATTTATGCAAGGCTGACCGATGCAAACGGATATGTGACATATATCAATTCCGGCGGAATTGTGATAGATACAGTTCCACCTGTGATTTCTGGCATTGAGAACGGCAGTATCTACTGCTCCCCACACAAGTTTACTGTTACAGAAAAATATATTGATAGTGTGACCATAGGCGGAGCAGCGGTCATGCTTGATAAAAATAATCAGTTTGCTCTGACTCTGCAAGACAGCGGAAATGAAATTGTTGCCACCGACAAGGCGGGCAATAAATCGGAAATGACCGTAACAGTGAGAGACGGACACAAAGATGCAGACAACGACCACATATGTGATTACTGCGGCACAAACGTAAGTGTTCATGAAGATGATGACAACGACCACCTCTGCGACATCTGCGGTGTAACACTTGCCGAAAATACCGGTGGCGGCGGTGGCGGCAGTTATGTTCCCCCGGTGCAAAATCCAATCGTCGAAAATAACGACGATGCGACGACCAGTGCGGATCTGAGCGATACAACCAGCATTTCAGGCGGAACCACGATCGCCAATATTGACAAAGCAATCGGCGAAGAGATTGTGGACAAGGCTGTTTCCAACAAGTCGGAAGAAATTGTAATCGATGCAACTGCAAAGAATACAACAGCTGCAGATTCTACGGTGATTGCGCAGGTTGGTATTCCTACCGCTGCACTGAAAGGAATTGCAGAAAAGACGGAAGCAGATCTAACCGTGAAGACAGACGTTGCGGAAGTGAAGATGGACAATGCAGCGGCAGGCGCTGTAGCAGAGCAGGCTGCCGGTGACACGGTACAGATCATCGTGGAAAAGATCGACGAGACTGCAGATAAGGTGGAATTCCAGCTGAAGGTCGTCTGCTCGCAGGGCAACGTTATCAGCGATTTCAAAGGCGGTAATGTGGCAGTTACTGTAGAAATTCCAAAGAATATGGCATCAAAGGAAATCGTCTGCGTATATATCGATGACGACGGCAGAATGAGCAAGGTAAAAGGCCAGAAGAATGAGGACGGCACGTACACTTTCTTCACCGGACACTTCTCCACTTATGCTCTGATTACAGAAGAAGAAGCAGATGTAGCCATCGCAGCACAGAAGGAAGAAATCCTTGCAAAGCTGGATTCCTATAAACTCGTAGCCCGCTCAATGACATGCAAGTCACCAAGCGGAAAGAAGGCTATCAGAATCAGAGTATACGACAAGAACGGATTAAGTACAGATTTCTTTGACGGGATAGAAATTTACCGCGCCACAAAGAGTAATTCCGGATATGGCAAGAAGCCGATATTCGTAATCAAGAGTGGCAAATCATCCTACTACAACACCGCCATCAAATCAGGAACCAGGTACTACTACAAAGTGCGCGGCTTCGTGATAATCGAAGGACAGAAGTATTACACTGATTACTCACTCAAGGCAATCAGAACAGTTAAATAAAGGCAACATCAGAAAAGGAGGCAACAAAATGACTAAAGTGGTTAAACGTATTTTGCTTGTATTGCTGGCGATTATTGTAATAGCCGTCGCTGCGTTCATAGGAATATATTTTACACGAATCCTGACCGTGAGCAGCATTGAGCAGCTTACAGATTACGAGGACGGATATAATCTCTACAGCATGGATATAAAATACAATTACAGTCTTGATGACATAATCGACTACGGAATTACAGACGATCAGACTATGATAGACGCAATTCTGAAGGAGTCACTCCCGCTGATCCCGGCAAAGATTAACGTGCCCGATTACGGCTGCACGTCCTTTACACTGACCGATACGGACGGAGATGTTCACATGGGACGAAATTACGATTTCAGGAAAGACACTTCAGCCATGATGGTCTACTGCACTCCGAAGGACGGCTATAAATCGGTTGCTTTTGCTGCACTGGACAATATTTCGGCAAATGTACCGGATGCGAGCACGGCCAAAAAACTCGCGACTCTGACCTCACCTTTCATATGCCTTGACGGCATGAACGAGAAGGGCGTGTCCATCTCCGTGCTGACGCTTGACAGCGAGCCTGTCCGCCAGAACACCGGCAAACCGGTCATTGCGACAACTCTTGCAATACGTCTTGTGCTCGACAAGGCAGCAACAACAGAGGAGGCGGTAGAGCTTCTGCGCAGCTATGACATGTTCTCATCCAGCGGCAGAGACTATCATTTCTACATCACTGATGCGTCGGGAGACGGAAGAGTTGTGGAATATGATCCGCAAAGCGAGAACAGGGAAATCATCGCAACGCCGACCGAGGTGATTACCAACTTCTTTATCATTCACAAGGACAAGGTACTTCCAAACCAGAAGAACGGTATCTACGGCCACGGCAGAGAGCGCTACGACGCCGTGCTGAAGGTGCTTGAGGAGGAAAAAGGAAATTACACCAACGATACAGTGTGGAATGCAATGAAGGCGGCAGCACAGGATCCTAGCCCTGATGCCATCACAAGCAACACACAGTGGTCGGTATCCTATAACAATAATGATCTTACAGCCGAGATTGCTATTCGCCGCAACTGGGAAGATAAAACCAGCTGCTCAGTCGGCAAATAGGTGACAACGGGAAAACAAACCGGAGGAAGATACAATGAAAAAACGAATTTTAAGCATAGTGCTTGCCCTTTGCTTGGTACTGGCATTTATGCCACAGATGGCATTTGCCGAAGGAGCAGGCAATCCTTATACCCTCAAAGAGGGAACAGCTGGAGCTAATGGAGATGAAGGGCCAGGCAGCCTTATCGATGGAACGACCAACACAAAATGGTGTGTGACCGATTTCGAAAGTGCCTACATCATTTTTTCCACTGCCTCTTCGGTAAAGGTAAGCGGATACTCTATTACCACAGGTAATGATAATGCGGGAAACCCCGGCAGAAATCCGAAAAACTGGACACTATATGGATGCAATGATTATACGGGTTCTGGTACAGATACCTGGGAAAAAATCCACAGTGTTACGAAAGACACCATTTTGCAGGATGAAAACAATAAAACTTACAATTTTGCATTTGACAAGGAAGAAACAGCCTATCAGTACTATAAACTGGAAATTACCGCAATTCAGAGCGGGGATGTAATGCAGATGAGTGAGTTTGCACTGACATCCTGTGACCACAACTGGATAACATCCGCATCGGTAGCTCCTACATGTACAGCTGCAGGATACACGACAAGAACATGCGATGGCTGTGGCGGCACGGATTATGTCTATTTAGCACCGGTAGATCATGTTTTTACAGGAGAAGGTGGAGCGTGCATATACTGCGGTTATTCCTCTGATGATCTGCAACAGGGATATGTGGATGAAAATGGAATATCACGCAAACTAAATGATAATACAACAGAAATAACAGAGGGATTAACTGCATGGGATAACACAAATGGTGGTTGGTATATTGTAAAGAGCGATGTAACTCTCGGCAATGTCACGGTCAGCGGCGATGTTCAACTGATTCTCGCTGACGGATGCACGCTCACTGTCAATGGCAATATACAAGGCGGCAGCCTGACCATCTACGGCCAGAATGGCGGCACGGGAAAACTTTTTGTCAGCAGCATCACCATTAACGGAGGCATTGTCGAGGTCTACAGCATCACCAGCGGTAATGGCGGAACCGGCGGGAGCCCCGACGGCAGCTACGGCAACGGCAGCAACGGCGGTAAGGGCGGCGAGATTACCATCAACGGTGGTATTGTCGAGGCCGACAGTATCACCAGCGGTAACGGCGGCGAGGGCGGCTACGGATATAGTGGGGGCGGCAAAGGCGGCAACGGCGGCAGCATCACTATCACCGGAGGCATGGTTAAGGTAAGTAACATCAAAAGCGGCAAAGGCGGCAACGGCGGTTCCGCCGACGAGCCAAATCAAGATGTCAGCGGCGGCAGCGGTGGTAAGGGTGGCAACATCACCATCAACGGAGGCATTGTCGAGGCCGACAGCATCACCAGCGGCATCGGCGGGACCGGCGGCTACGGATATACCAGGGGTGGCAACGGTGGCAACGGTGGCAACATCATCATTAACGGAGGCATTGTCGAGGTCGGCAGCATCACCAGCGGCAGCGGCGGCAGCGGTGGCAGCTGGGGCAGCAGCAGCGGCGGCAGCAACGGCAACGATGGTATCGTCGTCTCAATTGTAATCAACACCGGTATAGTCTTCCAGGGTAATAGCGGTCAGGTTTACGGTGCAAGGGCCACTCTGAGCGAGAACTTCGCAATCCCTGCTGGCAAAACACTGACAATTGACAGCGGCAAGACGCTGATTATCCTCCAGGGCAAGAACCTGACAGTCTCCGAGGGTGCGACCCTGACAAGCAGCGGCACTATCAGCAACAGCGGAAAAATCTATGTCGATGGCACATTCACAGGCACAGCTGATAACCTGTATTATCCACTTACCATTGTAAACGCAACTGCATACGGAGACACCTCTGAGTATAACAGTAAAAACTACGGCAAGGCAGGAAGCACGATTGCTTTAACGCCTGATACCCCGACAGGATATAGATTTGACGGATGGACGGTTTCATCTGGAAGTGCAGTTACGATAGATGAAGGCAATTCATTCACAATGCCGAGTGCGGCTCTCACTGTTACCGCAAAATGGATAAAATGTACGCATTCTGGTGGATTAACTCATACTCCTGCAGTACCTGCTACATACACTGAATACGGCGTTAAGGAATACTGGACATGTAGTACATGCAATATGAACTTCTCTGATGCAGCTGGTACAAATGAAATTGCTGATTTAGATGCATGGAAAACAGGTGATGGCAAGATTGACAAGCTTACTGCGCCTGCGCCTGGCAAGTCTGACTCTGTAGCATCTGATAAGGAAGGCAATGTTTCAGTAATTATCGAAAAGTCGATTGTTACAGTTAATGGTAAGACTGAAGTAACTGTAAGTGAAAGCATTGCAAATACGATCCTTTCCAAGCTTGCTTCTTCTTCCTCCAAGAAGGTTATCATCAACGCTACTACAGGTAAGAATACTGCCTCCAAACCGGTGGTTACTGAACATGGAACATCAATGCGCGTTAACCTTCCAGGATCAGCAGTAAAGAAACTGGCAGAAGTAGAGAATATAGAGATAACACTTGTAACAGATCACGGCAAGGTCGTTCTTGATAAAGATACAATCGCAGCTGTCGCTTCCAAAGCAGGTAATAACGGTCAGGTGACTCTTGTTATTGAGACAGTAGAGCAGAATAACAACCTTTTAAAGATAGAATTAGAAATTAAGACTTCAAATGGAGACGTTACAGATTTCAATAAGGGTAATGTAAAAGTCACAGTTGCTATAAGCGAGGTACTTAAAGGTAAGAAGCCTGTGTGCGTTTACATCGATGAAGATGGCAGATATCATAAGATAGGCGGCATTCTTAACGCTGACGGCACATTCACCTTTGTAACAGGACACTTCTCCACCTATGCAATCATGGCAGAGGAAGAAGCAGATACTGCAATTGCTGCACAGCAGAAGGCAGAAACCCTTGCAGCATTGGAAGACCAGAAGCTGGCAGTCCGCTCTGAACTTGTAACCATGAAGAACGGCAAGAAAGCTGTAAAGATCACATGGCATAATGAAGACGGTAAGATGATGGACTTCGACGGAGTGGAAATCTATCGTTCTACAAAGCGCAACTCCGGATACGGCAAGACACCGATCTTCACCACAGAGAAGGATGCATACTACAACACCGCCATTAAACCAGGAACCAGGTACTACTACAGGGCACGCGGATTCGTGATCATCGACGGACAGAAGTACTACACGGACTGGTCGCTGAAGGCAATCAGAACTGTGAAATGAATACGCACTGTTTGAGGATGAGTTTTATATGAAATCCCAGATCGAAACGCTGAAGGAAGCGCTGGAACTCTTTGTTATGAAATATAACCCGAAAGCAAGACCTGGTGTTTTGACGAAATAAGGAAATTCAAAGGTAATTGGAAAGGAGATGCATGATGAAAAGTCAAAAAACAAGAAAAACAATGAAACGGATTGCGGCCAGCCTGCTGGTGCTGTGCCTCATATTCACGATGGTGGGAACAGGAACGTTTGCTTCATTTGCTTATGCTAACGAAACAGCACCACCACCAGAAGTAGTGTATCCAGGCGATAGCACCGGCGGCAATAGCTCTGGAGGAAACGAAGATGGCACTGGAGGCGTAGTCGAAAAGGATCCACCGAGCAATACCGGCACATATGAACCATATTATGCGGTAATGGTGGGTTACACAGGATATACCACTCTGAAGGCCGCTGTTGATGCGATCACGCAGAGTGAGAGCAAAAGTGGTAATATCGTAATTCAGAAGGATATTGTGGAAGACGTAGTAATCCCTGCGGATACCACAATCGAGATTGATCTGAAAGGCTGTAAAATTACCAATGCCGGTGACCATACGATCATTAATCGGGGAACCCTTGTGATTACGGACTCCAGTTATGGAAAGAACGGAACGGTAGACAATGTCACAGATCAAAAGGCCGCACTTGTTAATGAACCGGGCGCTGCAGTTACGATTAAGGCCGGCTGCATTACAAGATCAAAAGAAACAGGAATAGGCTTCTCGATTAAAGGAGACAACTCCTACAGCACCATTATAAACCAGGGGAGCCTGACCATACAGGATGGTGCGAGCGTGACACAGGGACCCGGGGGAGGAGGATATTCACATTTAATAAGTAACGGCTGGAGGAAAGAGACTGAAAATAATTCAAAACTCACAGCAACTATAACGATCAACGGAGGAACATTGTCCGGAGGCTTAACAAATATAGAAAACTATCACCTCGGAGAGGTACATATTTACGGCGGAACCTTTGAGGATGCTGAATACAATTCCATTTGCAACTATAATATAGCAGATATTGAAGGCGGAACGTTTTCCATAAGAGTCGGTAAAAACGGCAGCGTGGTATACAATCGGCAGAGGAATGACAATACAGCTATAGGCCAGCTGAATATAAAGGGAGGAACATTTACATGCAATATCCAGAATGTAGCCGGCAGCACAGAAGTAACGGGAGGAACCTTCACGAATGTGGTTTCGTCCGAGCTGATATCTTACGGGTATACCTGTAAGAGAACGGATGACGGCAATTACATTGTAACAGAAGGTCAGTCCTCCGGAGAAGCCTCTATGTCCATTGGCATGTCCATTGGCAGCAGCGCAAGTGATATCATTTCAGCCGGAGCATCAAAAAAGGAAACGGAAACGGTTAAATTGATCGTATCGGATATACTGTCAAACAACGTTGTAAATGCTTCGAAGGTTTCAGGCCTTAATAGTGCCTTCAACGTAAGTAAATTCTTAAACTCCTCCGTGGGCAGCAGTCTGGTAAATACAAGTGAGAAAAAGCTCGAGTTGTATGTGAAAGCCAATCTTACCAAAGTAGCTCTTAAAGAAAAGCCGGACATTCAGAGCACGGGGGAAGAGAACATCCTCGTACCGAAAAGTGTGACATATGAGGTGTATCCGACGGTCAAAGGACTCAACAGCAGCGGGGAGACTAAGTTGATATCACTTCAGAGTAATAACAGCCAGTTTCTGAATGGGAATACCATGGAATTTAACCTTCCGATTCCTTCCATGGTAACTGAGAGCTATGTAAAGGTTACGCATCAGTCGGAAGGATATCAGAAGGAAGTAAGTTATTCAGAGATCCTTGGTAATGGAACCGAAAAATATACAAAAGTCAGCTGCAGTCATTACAGTACCTTTGTGCTTGAATTTGTAGACAGTATCCCGACCAAAGAAGAAACCACTGCACTGCTGGCAGAACAGAAGCTGGCAGCCCGCTCTAAGCTTGTAACCATGAAGAACGGCAAGAAGGCTGTACGCATCACATGGTACAACAAAAACGGAGAGCTGATGGCCTTCAACGGGGTTGAAATTTTCCGCTCCACCAAGCGTAACAGCGGTTACGGCAAGAAACCGATCTATACTACGACTAAAAATGCGTACTACAACACCGCCGTCAAGAAAGGCACGAAGTACTACTACAGAGTACGCGGCTTCGTGATAATCGACGGCAAGAAGCATTACACCGACTACTCACTGAAGGCAGTCAGAACAGTGAAATAGCAAACTGAATATTGTGCCGGCAGGTCCGACATTCGAACTCCACCATTTTTGCGATTTTTTGCGAAATGGTGGAGATTTTTTGCTTTTGAACGTGGACTGAGGGCAGTCCGAAAAATTGATATGTCGCGAAACAGTTGAAATTTCAACGATTTACATATTATTACTTACGTCCGGGCAGGCAGCGAAACATCTATTTTTCCACCAAAATCACAAAAAACAGCCCAAAAGGTGGAAAACGCGGTAATGCTTGAACCGCCTCCCCTTTTTCCATATCGGCAAGGAGGGAATGTAGACAGGGAGAGATGAAACAGAAGTAACAGACTGGGTGGAGCCATGAACTGTTGACCATATGGCCGTCCGGGCAATTTTTGTTATTGAAAAAAAGCCTACAGAATGATACAATTTAATGTATTAGAAGAATATAATTATTAATATAACCATGAGGGGTTGATTCTATGGAAAACATAAAGACAAAAAGACATAATGTAAAAGTGGTTGATTCCTCTAACCAGAAGAGATATATTTCCGATAGTGAAGCGGAGATGGATGCGAGGGCTGTGGAAGCGGTCAGGGCAGCAGTATCTAAGGCTGAGGTATGTAAAAAACCGATAGCAAAATATGACGTAGTTACAAAAAAAGCCTATGTCGAGTATCCGGGCGGGAGAAGGGTAGATGTCAGATAGAAAACCAATGATTCTTGTTTTTGCGGGACCAAATGGCTCGGGAAAAAGTACCATTCGTGCGTAAACATAAAGAGGATATTTCTATTTTCCCTAATGAACTGTGGTCCGAAGAAAATCTCATAGAATTAATCGGATAGTGGAAATTAATATAGTCACTGATTACTCACTCAAGGCAATCAGAACAGTTAAATAACCAGGACCCCGGGAAACATCGATTTCTCGGGGTTTTTTAGGTGTTTGGCTTATGCCCAATATGGCTCTATGCCAAATGCTTGTGTAGGGAGATAGCAGTTTAGTATAATAAATATCCGAATTGGAAATAATATATTAAAAATGGCTCAATTTATCTATAAAACAGCACAGTACTTTGGATGATTCAAGATAGAATTGACAAGAATGGTCTTGTAAAGGTTATTACCGGCACACGACGAGCAGGAAAGTCATACCTTCTGAACGAGTTGTTCTATCAATTTCTTTTAAGCGAAGGCGTATCAAAAGAAAGAATCATTCGTTTTGCCTTCGATTCGGATGAAGACATAGACCGTCTTGATGCATTTGCAAATGGAGAACCTGTTAAAATAGGAGATAGAGAAAATGGATATGTTATAAATGCAAAAGTATTTCGGAGATATATCTCATCTTTAATCAATGAAGAGGAACAGTTTTATCTGTTTCTGGATGAAGTGCAGCTGCTTGATAATTTTGTTGGAACATTGAACAGCTATCTGAGACATCACAATCTGGATTTATATGCTACAGGATCTAATTCAAGATTTCTGTCTGCGGACAAAGCTACAGAGTTTAAAGGAAGAAGCTGTGAATTGCATGTGCAGCCATTAACTTTTTCTGAGTATGTAATCGGTACCGGACAAGAAGTCCGTCAGGCATGGGCAAACTATATTGTGACAGGTGGAATACCTCTGGTTGCATCGATGGGGGATGAACAGCAGCAGATTCAGTATTTAAAAAATCTTACAGCAGAAACATATCTCAAAGATATTATTCAAAGGAATAGAGTCCGCAAGAAACAGGAATTATCTGATACCTTTGATATTCTGGCATCGGTAATTGGTTCACCGGTGAACCCGAGCAAAATCGCCAATACATTTACAAGTCTTGGCCACGGTGAGATAACGGCGGAAACAGTCGACCGTTTTATTGATCATTTTTGTGAAGCATTTATTATAAGGCGGGCGGCAAAGTATAACATCAAAGGAAGAAAATATATTGATTCGCCGTTTAAAATCTACTTTGAGGATATAGGCGTGCGCAATGCAAGGCTGAATTTTCGTCAGATAGAAGAAACGCACATAATGGAAAACATTATCTATAACGAACTTCGCTATAGAGGGTTCAATGTTGATGTGGGAGAAATGAATATAAGCGAGGCTACCGGGCGCAAAGATAAAAACGGTCATGCAATATATGCTCAGAAGTCTTTAGAAGTTGATTTCATAGCGACTCTGGGCAGCAAAAGCGAGGGCTACTACATCAACACAAAGGATGTAAAAGTCGGTACAACCTACTACTACAGAGTGCGCGGCTATGTGATAATAGACGGCAAGAAGTATTACACTGATTACTCATTCAAGGCAATCAGAACAGTCAAATAGTGTCAGACATTCAATCTCCACCATTTTTGCGATTTTTTGCGAAATGGTGGAGATTTTTTGCTTTTGAACGTGGACTGAGGGCAGTCCGAAAAATTGACATGTCCCGAAGCCGTTGAAATTCCAACGATTTACATATTATTACATACGTCCGGGCAGGCAGCAGGACATCGATTTTTCCACCAAAATCACAAAAACAGACAAAAAGGTGGAAAACGCGGACTGCCATACCGGTCATGCCATACTAGGACTGCCATACCAGTGCCGGCTTCAAAGCTCCATGTTAACTTAATGACATTGGCGTTTCACGCGGCGATGAGAGGGTAACATAGTTTTTGCTTGTGATTGCGGCAGAAATAGCGTATACTATATATGCCAGCATATACAATATGTGAGAAAAAAAGGGCTCATGATAGAAAGGACAGGAAGATGCGGGAAGAGATTGTTTTGTACCATGGAAGCAAGGGAATTGTTGAATTTCCGGAAATTAGAGTTACAAAATACAATAAGGATTTCTATTTTGGATTTTACTGTACCACACTAGCTGAACAAGCGGAGAGATGGGCAACGAGATTCGATGGAAAGGGTTTTCTGAACGAATATCAGTACACCCCGAATGAGGAATTGTCTGTGAAAAAGTTTCCGGAAATGAGCGAAGAATGGCTGGATTTTATTGTCGCATGTAGAAGCGGAAAACCTCATAATTATGACATTGTAGAGGGACCGATGGCAAACGATACGATTTTCAACTATGTACAGAACTATGTTGACGGTAAAATCAGCAGGGAAGCATTTTGGGATTTGGCCAGATTTAAAAGACCAACACATCAGATAAGTTTTCACACAGCAAAGGCATTGACCACTTTAAAGTTTTTGAAAGGGAGTGAGGTTCGGGATGAAGAATAACAGTGCTTTGTTTTATACCTGCAGCCTTATAGAATACATCGGAAGAGAACAAAAGCAAAAAAGAGATAATGTCGTAAAACTTTTAGGAAGAGAAATTATTAAGAGAATATACAGGTATGCGGACGTTTTTCATTGTGAACCAATTGAAAAAACCGCAGATGATTTCATTAATATATGCAACATTCCTGTTGGAACCTACAATAATGTTGAAAAAGCAAGGTATGAGGTGCCGGATTATTGGACAATAGGTGAGGTATATGAGAGATTGATAGAAGACATTTCGGAAGACAACACCGAAGCGATTGTCGATTCACTTATATCGGTGTATAATTCGTGGATAAGTGATGCCATATCCAATTATAATACAGACTTTTATTACCAGTCACGGGAATATATCTGTCATTGCTATACAGAAGGAAAAATCTGTGCATAGTATACTGTAGAATTATAATCGTCATCTAGAAAAGGGAACAACCTACTACAGAGTGCGCGGCTATGTGATAATAGACGGCCAGAAGCACTATACTGATTACTCACTCAAGGCAATCAGAACAGTCAAATAGTGTCAGACATTCGATCTCCACCATTTTTGCGTTTTTTCTGCGAAATGGTGGAGATTTTTTGCTTTTGAACGCGGACTAAGGGCAGTCCGAAAAATTGATATGTCGCGAAACCGTTGAAATTTCAACGATTTACATATTATTACATACGCCCGGGCAGGCAGCGAGACATGAATTTTTCCACCAAAATCACAAAAAACAGCCAAAAAGGTGGAAAACGCGGACTGCCATACCGGTCATGCCATACTAGGACTGCCATACCAGTGCCGGAACGACGCACTATTTTTACTTAATGACATTTGCATTTTGCATAATCAATCACAAATTTGCCTTGAACCGGAAATCGGCTTGTGATATAGTAAATATAATCCTTGACATACATTTTATTACATACACCTATCATATTGTATGGCGGGGCTATTAAGGGAAAGATTTGATTCGACTTAAGCGCCTTTCAACGAAAGGAGCAAAACTATGCAAACAATCAACAGAAAGTAC
>CALZOZ010000033.1 GCA_945828095.1 uncultured Clostridia bacterium | reverse complement strand
CGCCGTCCCTGTCCTCGTCGCCCACGGAAAGGCGGGAGTAAAGGGCTGTAATTTTGCTATAATCAGTCATGTGCATAACCTCCTGTGCGTCCATGTATGTGTCATTTACACTTAAAATTATGCACTCCATGCGGAGCTATAAGACATGCTCTGGTAATAGCGGGGACAGTAGTTCTCAAAGCCTTCCGTCTGCTTCACAATGCCAAAGGCCTGATCCACCAGACTTGCAACCCACCGATGTCCTTCATGGCCATCATAGTTGACCGCGTATACCACATCCGGCCTATAGTGCTTAAAGACGTCTACAAAATCATCCAGCATGTGCTTCTCGGACATTGTGTATTCCTCACCGTATAGTTTGGAATGAAATGACGGGAAGCCCTGTTTTGGATGGCTGAATGTATAATACGGCGTGTTGTCGCTCCGCAGTATCTCGCCTAATTCATTAAATTTCAGTTGTCCGCCTGTCAGACCTGCTGCATGCTGATGCTGCTCATAACCAAGATAAATCAGATGGCTTCGAGGAATTCCAAGACACTCTAAATTCTTTGCACTCTGATTTAAGCGCGCAAGTCCCTGCTTATCCGTACCGTCGTTATTATTATCTACGCCAAAAGTCATAATGACGTACACGTCATCGCCTTGCTTTGCATGGCTGTACATGACGGCGTTGGCCATGTTCGCCTCATCGTCCTGATGGGGCGCAAAAACCAGAACGGTTTGCTTATCTGAATTTTCTCCCGTACCGCCGGATGCCTCGGCCGCTTCAGTTGGAAACAGAAGAACGAAGCATAAAAAAATCAGCACTAAACAAATAGCCCTTCTACTTTTCATAGTTAGTTTCATTTTCTCTTTTGTTGCATCCTCCTTTCTTTTTAATTTATCCCCTATATTTTTTAAATCTCTGCTTGCATCATCTGCAATATGTATTCTACAGTTTCTTTAGTGTCGGCATTATCCGCCGGACGTTTCCCTGTAATATACCCTGCCGCTTCAATCCATTCCGCACAGCTATAGTTCTCAGACGCAATATTCTCTATGACAATGCATACTGCCGGTCTATATCGTTCTACACGTACATCCGACAGGTATTGAAGCCCCGCAATCTTTGCAATCTCATCCAAAAGTCCCCTTTTCTCTGGTTCTTTCATTACCTTTGCAACCACCTCTTTCCAATGACAGAGGACAGAATGCTTATTCTGTCCCTGAATCACGACAGGAAAAGATTTATTTCTCGGTCGAAATAATAAAAAGCAGGTGGCTAATCTGAGTTAACCTCCTGCAAGATGAATTTATCCATACATCAAACAAGACCGTCGCCTTATGATGATGACGATGGTCTGCTTTGCGTGTCTTAAAGGCATAATTACTTAAAAACTTCCCCCACAATTTACTTTATTAAACTTGATATATATGGAGAAATGTGGTATAGTTCTTTGTGTAATATGTATTTTTGTGTCGAATATGGCACAGTTCTGAGGACAGAATAAGCATTCTGTCTTTTTTGATGCTCTTTCAAATATCCACAGTATCTTCAGCACACAAGATGCATACAGTTGAGCATCCTCTGATGGCTTTCTTCTGTGGTCAAAAGATATATCCTGGTGGTCTCCATGCTGCTGTGTCCTAACAGACTTGCAAGCTCCGCCAGATTTCTTGTAGCCTTATAATACACCCTGGCAAAGAGATGTCTTAGATTGTGGGGGTAAACTTTTCCCGGCTGAATTCCTGCCTTCAGGGCCGCTGCCTTCATCTCGGCCCATATCTGTTTCCTACCCACAGGATTTCCGGTCCTAGTCTTGAAAATGACTCCCGCCTTGATTCCTCTTTCATCGGCAAACTTAGTGAGTTTCCGCTGCAGCTTGTTTGGAAGTATTATCGTTCTTATCTTTCCTTTAAGTGAAATCTCAACGCTTCCTCGTTTTACCGATTCCAGCGTCAGATACTTCACCTCGGACACTCTCATTCCCGTGGCCCCGATGGTTTCAATGATAAGGGCAGGCTGTTTCCCCAGACTTTCTGCGGCTCCCTTTATGAGTTTTTCATACTCGATGCGTGTCAGCTCCCTTTCCTTGCTTCTGAACATTGTCCTCTGAACCCTGAGAGATTTTAGCCTAAGATCATTCCATCCCATAAATGTGGCGAATTTATTAAAGGCACAGATTTTTGTGTTAACCGTTTTAGGACTTAATCCCTCTGTGATAAGGGATTCCTTCCACTCCCTCATTCGCTCTGATGTCAAAGTTTCGCCATTAATCCAATCCATCAGCCGGCTTATGTCATGAGTGTATTTTTCAACAGTTGCAGGGCTCTTCTCATAATCTTTAAGAAACTCTGCGAATTCCGTGATTGTGTCGCCGGTTATAATTCTATCCATAAAAAATTCCTCCTTTTCACTATGATAATACTTTTTTTAGCTATCGCTGAAATATTACATAAAGTATATCTGTGAAAAGGAGGAATTGCTACTTTTTAACAATATTCAAAAAAGATAAAACCTACCTTTTATTGGTTATTCGTCAGCCTATTTTCTTGGACTTCCAGCATGCCTTATTCCTGTGTACTCGGCGATTTCCTTGTCCAGTGTTACAAGATTGTCCATAGAAAGATCATGAACCGAAGTATTTCCTGTAACTCTGGCGAACGTCTTAAGCTCCTCAAGGGAAACATTCAGGAAGTTTGCAACTCTCTGAGCAGAAGCATCCACATGGAGCCTCTTTCTCAGTTCAGGGTCCTGGGTGGCAACACCTACAGGGCAGTTTCCTGTACCGCAGATGCGGTATTGCTGGCATGCAGCTGCGATGAGTCCTGCACTGGCGATGGCAACTGCATCAGCTCCCATAGCCAATGCCTTGGCAAAGTCTGCAGATACTCTCAGTCCTCCTGTGATTACAAGTGAAATGTCTGAGCCTACTGAATCAAGATACTTTCTTGCTCTGCTTAGAGCGTAAACGGTAGGCACAGTAGTAGCCTCTCTAAGGAAGAACGGACTTGATCCTGTAGCACCGCCTCTTCCATCAACAGTTATGAAATCAGGCTCTGCGAATACACAGTATTCCAGGTCGTCTTCGATATTTCCTGCAGCAATCTTTATTCCGATCGGTCTGCCTTCTGAACGTTCTCTCAGCATATCCACCATAGCCTTAAGGTCTTCCTTGGAGTTTATTTCAGGGAATTTGCTCGGACTCTGTACATCCTCACCCTGCTTCTTGCCGCGAATTTCTGCGATTTCAGCAGTCACCTTTTCGCCCGGCAGGTGTCCACCCATTCCCGGCTTGGTGCCCTGACCTATTTTAATCTCGATGGCATCAGCGTTTCTGAGATTTTCGTCGGTTACACTGTACTTGTTCGGAATGTATTCAAAGATATATTTATATGAAGCTTCTCTTTCTTCAGGAAGAATTCCGCCTTCACCGCTGCACATAGCTGTTTTAGCCATGGCTGAACCCTTTGCAAGAGCCACTTTTACTTCCTTGGATAAAGCGCCGAATGACATGTGAGATATGTAAACAGGGCTTTCCAGCACCATAGGTTTCTTTGCATGCTTACCTATAACAGTCTTGGTTTCAACGAAATCTCCGTCGTTAAGCGGAGCCGGATTGAGCTGTGCGCCTAAAAGCAGAATATCGTCCCAGTTCGGCATAGGCATCCTTGTGCTCATGGCGCCTCCTATGGACTTGCCGGTTACAGCCATTTCGTGTATCTCAGCCATATATCTGTTCGATTCGTCATGGCGTGCTGTAGTGCTGTCATAGTCCAGCTTTAAAGTTCCATCTTCTGCTGCAGCCTTTTCAGCCTTTGCAGGTGCCGATGGTGTCTCTGCTGCCGGCTCACCGTCAACAGGCTTCAGGAAAGTAGCCGGTACCATGCATACCGGGCAGCTGTCAAGCTCTGAAACAGGCTTGCCCTCTTTTTCTTCATCGTAAATATTTCCACATACCATACATTTATAAATTGCCATATTTAAATCCTCCTTCGCCACAGAGATGCTCCCGGCACTTCTGTGTTAATGATATTTTAACATGTTCCATGTACCTTGTGTCAATATTTTTTATTTTAATTCAAACAATTCATATTCTCTGACGCCATATCCTAAGTCTGCAGCGGCTTCGATGGTGTGAACGCCGTTTCTGCTTTCTATCCTTTCAATGAGGTGAGGCTTGCCTGTGTCTGAGCATGCGTACACCAAGTCAATGCAGGCCTGGTCAATTGCCACAGGGTCCGTGGACACGAGTATTCCGATATCTGCAATGCAAGGGTCTTCTGCTACGGCACAGCAGTCGCAGTCCACACTCATGTTTTTCATGACATTCACATAGAGGATGTTGCCCTTCATGTACTCTACTACTGAGCCTGCCGCATCAGCCATAGATTCAAGGAAGGCGTTATGATCTGCTGTCCATATGTCCTCAGGCACGCCTGCACCGTGGATGTATGCCTTTCCGTATGAAGAAGCCACACCTATGGAAAGCTGTTTCAGTGCTCCTCCGTATCCGCCCATAGGATGTCCCTTGAAGTGGGAAAGAACAAGCATGGAATCATAGTCTGCAAGATCCTTTCCGATATAGTTTTTCTTTATAACCTTTCCGTTCGGTATCTCAAGTTCCAGGTCCGGACCTTCCGCATCAAGAAGATCCACATCGAAATATCTGCTCCATCCGTGGTCCTCCAGGAGCTTTTTGTGTTTGCGTGTTTCGTTTCTCTCGCCGTCATAAGCTGTGTTGCACTCAACCACAGTGCCTCCCACATATTCGATAACCGGCTTCCAGAAGTCAGGCCCCAGGAAATTCTGGTTGCCTTTTTCACCGGAGTGCAGCTTTATTGCCACTTTGCCCGGCAGCTCCTTACCTGCTTTTTTATATAACTCCAGCACCTTTTCCGGTGTAATCTCTCTCGTAAAATATACAACTGGTTTCATATTCTTCCTCCCATTTCATATGCTTTCTCAATAGCCGGATGGCCTTCTATCTCGCCTTCATCGTTTACTCCGCCTGCGAAAACTGTTCCTTTAAGGCTTGCCCTCGGAAAACAGTCAATCCATCCGGTCAGTCCGCCTACAGCTCTGTCCGGAGTGTGTTCATCATCTTCAGCAGCAGCTGTCAGCATATAGATATCGGTGAACTTGTAATCTGAATCGTAAAGTGAATTGGCTCTGTCCAGTAAAGTTTTCATCTGTCCGCACATCTCGTAGTAGTAAATCGGACTAGCAAAGGCAATAACCTCAGCATCATGCATTCTGGCAGTAATCGAAACAGCATCGTCTTTCATGACGCACTCTTTAAGCTTCATGCATGCCATGCAGCCTTTGCAGAAGGCTATTTTTTTATCCCTTAAGGTAATCTTTTCAACATGATGCCCTGCTTCCTCCGCTCCCTTTGCAAAGGAATCTGCCAGCGCTTCCGAATTGCTGTTTTTTCTTAAACTTGTACTTATGACAAGAACGTTTTTTGACATTTCAGATCCTCCTTTTAACGCGATTCGTCTGTCACGATATGATCATTGACAGGGAAGCCGCCCTGTGATATCTTTATTGTATAACCTAAACCTGACTTCAGGTCAAGATATTTTTGCAGAAAAAGGAGAATTTTTCATGTATACCATCGGTCAAGTGTCAGAAATGTTTAATATCCCCGTTTCTACCCTGCGCTATTATGATAAGGAAGGTCTTTTCCCGGGTTTAGAACGTTCCTCAGGTATACGCAGATTCAGCGAAAAGGAAATCGAGGCTCTACGTATTATCGAATGCCTTAAAAAGACCGGAATGGAGATAAAGGATATCAAGCAATTCATGGAGTGGTGCGCTGAAGGCAGCAGTACTTATACTGTACGCAGAGATTTTTTCCTGCGCCGCAAGAAAATCGTCGAGGAGGAAATCCGCAAAATGAGTCGAGTCCTTGATATGATTGATTTCAAATGCTGGTACTATGAGCAGGCCATTAAAGACGGCAATGAAGACAGGCTCAATCAGATGATTCCTGATAATCTGCCTGATGAAATCAAAGATGTCTATGACCGGGCACATGAAGACTAAGTTTCTGCTGAGTTTTCCACCAAAAATCACAAAAAACCTCTGTTTGATGGGTGTTTGTACTTCAAAAACAGAGGTTTTTAAGGCATTTTATTACATTGTTCCCTTAATTTATTTAATCTACAGCGTTTTTCCTCCCATCAAATCGGCTTTTTTCACTGATTTTGGTGGAGTAACCCCAATCAACCCCAACTATCTGTCCTGCCCACGGACAAATTTAGGTTAACATTTTATTACGGTCTTTTGTCTTCCTTATAATCGTTCATACCCGTAATGCTGCCCGGCAGATCTTTAAAGACGCCTACAGGAGCCCTATAAATCGATTTGCCCTTGCGCACTTTTATCACACTCCTTATTACTGCCAGTGCTACAAGCAATCCGAACAGAACTCCAATCACAATTCCCATCTTATCAGCAATAAATCCCAAAATCTCTGCCATGATATTCCTCCTATCTCACCTTCACTAACAGCAGCCTCCCTTCGCCCACACTCACTTCAGCAGTGCAGCCCGGAAGGACCTCATTACTTACCCCATACTGGTATTCGCACGTTATCTCGGCATTTTCCAGTGGATACTTTGCTCCGCGTATGGTTACGCCGCGCGCTGTTCCCGATATATTTATTAATGAAAAGTATACATAAGAATCATCAATAATGCAAGGCTTTCCGCAGCGGTCAGATACTATCTCCATTTCAGAATAGTCATCGATTATGGTTCCTTTCTTGCCTTCCGAATCCAGCATAAGCAGTATTGAAACATTGCCAAGAGTATGGTCCAGCCTTTCACCGACAACACCAACCAGAAGGAAATCTTCAAATCCCCGCCTAAGAGCTTCTTTAACTGCGAAAACCGTATCCGTATCATCTTTTTCACAGGGCAGAATTATTGTCTCAGCATCAAGCCCGGGATTGGAATAGGAATCAAAATCTCCCACAATTAAGTCCGGTGCAGTACCAAGCCCATCCATGTGCCTAAGCCCGCAGTCGCAGTAAATCATATAGTCATCCGGCCTGAGCATTGCACCCACAGCCTCATAATCGCCTATGGAGGCTCCCCCTACAATCACACATCTTCTCATACTTTATATTTCCGTTTCTACTTCAACTATATTAAGTTCATCTATGACTTTTATAACTTTGAATCCCGCCTTGACAGCAGTCTCAATAGCGTAGTCGGAGTCCTCATAAACGAGGGTTTCTTCTGGTTCAGCGCCCAGAACTTTGGCGGTATTTACAAAGATATCAGGATTGCGCTTGCTTGTTCCCAGTTCTGAGCAGATGTAAAGGCCCTGAAAATACTGACTGATTCCGTGGCGTTTACATGCAGCTTCAATTAAAATTCTCTCACTGGATGTTACGATTGCCATAGGTATATCCCTGCCGGCATAATATTCCAAAGCCTCCCGAACTCCCTTCTTAAGTTCTACCTCAGTGGCGTAGAAGCCTTCTACCAATCCCAGGTACTCGGCTGCTATCTCATCACCCGTTTCTGCAAAACCGTACTTTTCTTTAAGGTAGGCGCCACCTTCCTTAGTAGTTAGAGGTATAAGCACCTGAAAGTCCTCCTCACTATATGGAAAACCTCTGCGACCCAAAACCGTCTTCAGGGCTTTTCTCCATGATGCTATGGAATCCATCAGAGTCCCGTCAGCATCGAATAATACTGCTTTAATCATGTTTCTATTATTGCCTCCGTTGAATTACACTCCTAGAGCCATCCTGCCGCACTCTTCCAACTTGACGCAGTTGTCAAAGGCGGTTTCAATATCAGCTCCGCATGCTGCCATACCGTGATGGCTCATTATGCAGCCGAAATTCTGGCCCATGGCTTTCACAGTGTTTGCCATCAGCTTCTTTGTTCCCGGAAGGGCGTATTCTGCCAGCTCAACCTGGGTTCCAAAGATTTTCTGCATTTCAGGATCATTGATGCGCAGCGGCTTCTCTGCTGCCGCGAAAACGCAGCAATACTTGGAATGTGTATGAATAACAGCACCTACATCAGGTCTTTGTTTATACACTGCTGCGTGAAGTCCTTTTTCAGATGTTGGTTTAAGGTCTCCCTCGTATTCCAGACTGCTTATGTTAACCTTAACCATATCAGCAGGAGTAAGTCTGTTGTAGTCCAGCCCTGAAGGTGTTACAAGCATAAATTTGTCGTCAAGACGAATGGAAAGGTTTCCCCATGTTCCCTGTACCAGTCCGGTTTCAACCAGCTTTTTACCGTATTGGCAAAGCTTCTCTCTCAGCTCCTCTTCGCGAGTCTTTGGCTCTTCTGCCAGATTATTCGAAACTCCTGTCTGAACTGACGACTCAGCTTGTACTGATTCAACCTCATTCTTTTTTATGCTTGACTCAGCCTTGGAGTATTTTTTCTGATATATTTTGTGCATAAGCTGCGCTTCAATCTTATTTATATTCTTGGCTCCGCCTATTCTGTCTGCAAGAATTGTTATTTCTGCTGACTTCTCAAGGACTGTCATTCCTACTACCGCTTCATAAGGTGTTCTGCCGGCAGTTATAGTGTATCCTACTCCGTTTCCTTTTTTATCCACTCCACGGAACACAAGAGCGCCCGAACTGTGCTTAAATGCCTTGGCCATGGATTTTCCTGCTTTGTCGTTGGAACTGCGTCCGTCGGCAATATATACTGCAGGTCCGATTATCTGAGCCATATCGTCAAGTGATGCTCTGAAAGGCCTGGCATCAGCAAGACATTCCTGGCAGTATGGAGTCTGAGAAAATGCCATAGCACTCATTCCCTTACGTGCCAAAGGAAGATGCTCTACCGCTAGCTTTTCTACATCATCAGGCTTAAGATCAGAAAGGTCCGCACCGTCCTTCGTAGCAAAAACTCCTTCTGTGGTCTCAATCATCAGTTTCGCAGCTTCTCCAACAGGATATTCCTGTTCTGTCATCATCTTTGCGTATTTCTTTAATAGTTCGTAATATGCATTCTGCATTACTGTTCCTCCCCTGTAAATCTTTGTCCGTTAGCTATAATATACCCTTTTTCCGACGGTTTGTAAATATAAAGCCGTCTTCCTTAAAGAGAAAGCCTTGCAGTCCACCAATGTATGTTGGAAAACTGTCAACCTGAAGTTGCGGGGGAATTGCATCCGCCTTGCAATATCGTGATATATGGATGAAAATGCATTTTGGGCGCATATTGGGCGTATGTTGGCAGGATTTAAATTGCAAAACATTATTGCCAACATTTTTTGCATTTCTAATAACTCCGTCTGCTTTTTTGTTGGCAAAATAAAGGGAAGAACACCTTCGTGCCAACATATATGTAATTTATTTTATATTAAGTAATAAATTTCAATTCATGAACCAAAAAAATGTTGGCAAAATTATGTTGATACATGAACTTTGCCAACATCAATGCTTATAGTGCATGTGAAGCTGCCTCAGCCGCAGCAACAGTGTGATGCATGAGCAGTGCAGTAGTCACACCGCCGACGCCGCCGGGAACCGGAGTGATAGCCTTTACCTTTTCCTTGACTGCTTCAAAATCAGCGTCGCCGCACATCTTGCCTTCTTCATCAAAATTAATTCCCACATCGATGACAACCTGTTTTCCATTTACACAGTCTGCTGTCAGAGTATTCAATCTGCCTGTCGCACAGATTATTATGTCCGCATCAAGACAAGCAGCTTTCAGATCTTCCTTCGGAGTTCTGCTGTGGCAGACTGTCACAGTGGCGTTTTCGGCCATAAGCATCATGGCCACAGGCTTTCCTACAACCAGACTTCTGCCTATAACTACCGCCTTTTTGCCGGCGAGCTCGATGCCGTAATACTTCAGAATGGTCATGGCAGCCTCTGCAGTACAAGGCGGAAATCCACGCATATTGCCCGTAAAAAGACCTCCCAAGGCCGCATCGGTAATACCGTCCACATCTTTAGCCGGTGACAGATGATTTCTCACCCTTTCCTCGTCCATGCTCTTAGGAAGCGGTCTGAACATGAGGACACCGTGAATGTTTTCATCGTCATTGATAATCTTCAGCACATCAAGCACATCCGACTCATCCGACTTGATATCCATAATATATTTCTCGACATGTATGCCAAGGCTCTTTGCCTTTTTAACTGCATTTTCCTCGTATGCTATATCGCTGGGATTGCTTCCGACTCTCAGAATAGCCAGAGTCGGCACTATGTCCTTAGACAGCAGTTCCTGCGCCATAGCGGCAGTGCGATCATTTATTTTATCCGCAGCGGGTTTTCCTTTTAAAAGTTCCATTCTAGATTTTGTCTCCTTTTTAAATGTTAACAGAGACCATTTTACCACAACTGCCCGATGTATACTAGATTTTTCGCATATTTTTCCTGAAAATCAGCACTGCACCAAGCAAAGCAGCTGCCGCATATGCCAACGTTACAGCAAGACCCATTCCGCGTCCGTCGCTGCAGCCGTTTACCGCACCTCTTGCCAGATTCACAGCAGGATAGAAAGGAAGGATTTCGGCTATCTTGAACAGTCCGCCTCCTACAGTCTTTATATCCATCCATACGCCGCCAAGTATAGTTGCTACCGTAATAAGTATGGAGCATATGCCCGGAGCAGCCTTATCATTAAAAATACCCCCAAATAACAGACCAAGGCTTATAAACATCAGCAGGCACGGAAGAAGCAGTACTATGGAAAACATCATTCCGCCCAGGCTGAGACTATCTCCGGTAACAATTCCGATAATCAGAGCCGCAGAGTAGGTTATTATGCACTGGAGTACTCCCAGCACCATAATCGGAGCAATATATCCCGTAATGAACTGGGCCGCTGTTACAGGTGCCGCATAGAGTCTCTCGAGAAAGCTTCCGCAGCGGTCCTTTGCCATGAGGATAGCGGTAAACAGCATAACAAAGGTAAAGCCGAAGAGTACCACTCCCGGGGCCAGATTCTTAAGTTCAAATATATCCATGCCTGCCTCTGGCGGAATGCTGTTGTTTACAATGGTCATGATTATGAGCATTACCACAGGAAATCCTAGGGCAAATATGTAGCTGAGAGGGTCTCTCAATATTTCCTTAACGTTTCTCACTGCAAATACCTTTATCTTAGACATCCTGCTCACACCCCTTTCCTTCTGCCAGCTTCACGAAAGCATCCTCGAAGCTTTCACATTCTGCCTGCGTTTTAAGCTCTTCTGCTGTGCCCAGAGCCATAAGCTTTCCTTTGCTCATAACGGCGATTCTGTCACATAACGCTTCAGCTTCCTCCAGATAGTGTGTTGTCAGAACTATGGTCATGGCAGATTTAAGCTTTCTGATGGTTTCCCAAAGCTCGCGTCTTGCTATTACATCAAGTCCCAGAGTAGGTTCATCCAGGAAAAGTATTTCAGGTTCCGTCACCAGAGCCATGGCAATGCTCAGCCTTCTCTTCCAGCCGCCTGACAGTGTCTTGGCCTTGTCACCGGCAATTTCCTCCAGGTTAAAGTCCTTTATGATTCGTTCCACATTTGAAGCTGCTCGTTCCGGCTCAAGGCCATAAAGCCCTGCCATGAGTTGCAGGTTTTCCTTTACCGTCAGCCCCTCGGCAACTGTAGTCTCCTGAGGTGACAGGTTTATCAGTTTCTTGACCTGAGCCTCATTCTCCATAACACTCATACCCTCCACCAGTATATCACCGGATGTAGGCTTGAGAAGACAGCATATCATCTTGATTGTTGTTGTCTTCCCTGCGCCGTTTACTCCCAGCAGGCCGAAAAGTTCGTGATGTCCTATAGCAAGGTTCAGACCCTTTACGGCTTCCTTTGCACCAAAGCTTTTATGAAGTTCTTTTATTTGGATGGCATTCATGTCTACAGCTCCCCTTTCTTCTTCATAGCTTCCAGAATGAAGGAGGCGAAGCTTTGTAAAGCATCTGTTTTGACTACGGCTAAACCCTGCTGCTCATCTCCCATAACGAGCAGCTTGTCTCCCGGATTGATTGCAAATATCTCCCTGGCATCCTTCGGAATCACAATCTGTCCTCTCTCTCCCACCGTCACTAAGCCGAAAATATGCTTTCCCTTAGGTGAAACAAAGTCCAGTTCCTCCTCCTTCATATCTGCAGCCAGATCGTTTACAGTGATATCAAAGATATCCGCCATTCTGATGCAGTCATCTATTGTAGGCGAAGCTTCGCCGTTTTCCCACTTGGCCAGGGTCTGGCGTGTCACGGAAAGCTTCTCTGCAAGCTGTTCCTGTGTCAGCCCGCAGCGTTTGCGGAAATGTTTTATATTCATATCAATCATACTTTTCATACCTCCCTGTGGTTTTATTATATTACTGTTTGCAGGGGAATTAAAGCGACTGTTTCTAACATGGAATGTTAATGTTTGTTAACATTTGAGCGCAAAAAACAGCACCTGCAATGTGCAAGTGCTGTCATAAGCAAAACTATATTCAGTTCTTACTATTCTTCAGCCATAGCCTCTTCAACAGCTTCTTCAACTGCTTCTTCAGCTACAGGAGCTTCAACAGTCTGCTTGATGCTCAGGCTGATTCTCTTTCTCTCTGTATCGATTTCGAGAATCTTAGCTTCTACAGTCTGTCCAATTGTAAGTTCCTCAGCGATATCGTTTACTCTCTTATGAGCCACTTCTGAGATGTGTACAAGTCCGTCAAGACCAGGTTCAAGCTCGATAAATGCGCCGTATTCCTTAATCTGAACAACCTTACCGGTAACAACCTGTCCAACCTGGTAATTTTCTTCGATTACTGACCAAGGCTCAGGCATAGTCTGCTTTAATCCTAATGAAATCTTGCCTTTTTCAGCGTTCATTGATAAGATCTTAACCTTAACGATATCACCGATCTTAAGAACTTCCTGCGGGTGTTTCAGCTTGCCCCAGGAAATCTCGGAGATATGTAATAATCCATCGATTCCGCCAAGGTCAACGAATGCACCGTAGTCAGTAAATCTCATAACCTTACCTTCTACGATATCGTCAACATGAAGGCTGTTCCATACTTCTTCGATCTTCTGCTGCTTTTCCTCTGCAAGGATAACCTTGTGTGAGAATACTGCTCTGCCTCTCTTCTGATCTACTCTTGTAACTCTTACAGCCAGTTCCTGTCCGATAAATTCTTCTGCATTTTCAACGTACTTATCGGAAAGCTGTGAAAGCGGAATAAAGCCTGTTACTTCCTTATAAGCAGCGATTACGCCACCATTAACCTGCTTAACAACCTTGACATTGATGGTAGTCTTATTCTCAAGGGCTTCAGTGATTTCGTTCCAGTGTGCATTTACTTCTAATTTCTTCTTTGAAAGTAAAATAACACCGTCGCCGTCGTCAGTCTTGATTACCTTAGCCTGAATCTCATCGCCTTCTTTGAATAAGTCTGTCAGCTTCTGGTCTCCTTCCAATGTTACTTCTTCTTTCGGAATAACTCCGTCTTTTTTGCATCCCATGTTAACGATGATTTCTTTGTCAGTAACCTGGTGTACCTTTCCGTTAACAGTTTCGCCAATTCTTGGTAGTCTTAAGGACTTTTCAATATCGTCCATTAAGTCCATCATGTTCATTTCGTTCATTTCAGTGATGTGTTCACTCATGGTAGCAATAACCTCCTTAATTACGCATTCAGGTGTCGATGCACCTGCTGCAACTCCTATTTTATTATATTTTTGGATTTGGTGCAACGGTAAATCTTCGATTTTTTCTATAAAATAGGCATTTTTGCAAACTTTTTTTGCAATTTGGTACAATTTTCTTGTATTGGAGCTTTCCTTTCCCCCTATCACCACCATGGCATCGCATTCCTCAGAAAGCCTGCGGCAGCTCTTTTGCCTGAGGGTGGTAGCACCACAAATAGTATTATTAACCTCAAACTCCACTCCATTACGGCATAGTACATCTGTAATTTCATCCAAAAGTTCTTTTTTAATAGTGGTCTGACATACAAGGAAAATGTTCTCGCCGCTTACGGCTTCCGCTTCTTCAGGGGAATTTACTATCAGGGCAGAGCTTTCGCACCATCCGTTTATACCCTTTACCTCAGGATGCTCACGATCTCCCACTATCAATATTTGCTTGCCAGCTTCAAAGGCTTTTTCAGCTAGCATCTGTATTTTCTTCACAAAAGGGCACGTTGCATCGACCACGGTAATCCCTGCGGACTGGGCCTCTTCGAAGAAATTTCTTCTTTCTCCATGTGATCTGACGATAATCACATCCCCCTGTGATGCCTCCACCACGGAATTAATTATTCCCACACCTCTTGCGGCAAGGTCATCTGTCACAAGCCGGTTATGTATGAGTGGACCGCAGGTATAAATATTACCGCTGATGCCGCCTTTTTCCTTTATCTTAATCTGTTCTTCTGTCTTCTCGATAGCCTGCTTCACGCCGAAGCAGAAACCTGAGTTTTCAGCTAAAAGTACTTCTTTCATCTATTTTTCCAGTCCTTCAAGATATTTTTTAAAGGAGCCTTCGGAACCGTTTTCCGTAGGCTTGTAATACTTCACGCCTTCCTTATAAAGATTGTCAGGCAGATACTGCTGCTTTACGTAACCTCCGTAGGCGTGAGGATATTTATATGACTGTCCATATCCCAGCTTGGCAGCACCGCTGTAGTGACTGTCCTTCAGATGAGCCGGCACATCATCTATCTGCCTGTTATGTAAATCCTCCATTGCAGAATTAAATGCCATATATGAGGCATTGGATTTAGGCGCCGAAGCCAGAAGGATTACCGCCTGGCTCAAGTTAATGGCCGCCTCCGGAAGGCCAACCATCAGCGCTGCCTGCACACAGGCTGTTACAATAGAAATGGCTGAAGGATATGCCATTCCCACATCTTCGCTGGCCATGACCAGAAGCCGTCTTCCTATCATCTGTATGTCTGCTCCGCCGTCTATAAGTCTGGCAAAATAATGAATCGCAGCATCCGGGTCGCTTCCCCTCACGGATTTCTGAAGAGCACTCAAAAGATTATATCTGTCATCTCCCTTATCGTAAAACCCGATTTTTCGCTGCATAGCCTCCGACACTATTTTCTTATCGATGGCCTGCCCCTCGCTCAGGTTGTCCACAATGAAGCCGATGGCATCAAGAGCCACCCTGGCATCACCTCCTGCCAGCTGAGACAAAATCTTGAGGGCTTCCTCGTCATACTTTATATTCAGATTGCCGAAACCGACATCCTTGTTTTCAATTGCCCTCTTAACAATTGTAAGAAGATTATCGGAAGTCAGACGTTTAAATTCATATATATTCCTTACCCTGCTTATGATTGCATTATTCACAGCAAAATATGGGTTTTCCGTGGTACTGCCGATAAATTTAATTACTCCTTCTTCGAGAGCCTTGAGCAGTGAATCCTGCTGCAGCTTGTTCCAGCGGTGAAACTCATCTATATAAACATATGTAGTTTTCTTTTCCAAACCATAGAAGCTGTCCTGAGCCCTTTCTATGAGTTCCTTAAGCTCCTTGGTGCCCGTGGTAGACGCATTTATTTCGTAAAATTTCCCATCCATCTCACGGGCTATAATTCTGGCGAGGGTGGTCTTGCCCGTTCCCGACGGCCCGAAGAAAATAGCCGAATCAAAGGTTTTATTTTTAATTGAATTATAAAACAGCGAGCCTGGATACATGAAATGTTCCTGACCCACAAAATCCTCAAGCCTGGAAGGCCTCATTCTAGTAGATAAAGGTATCACCTGTTTCTCCTCCGGTCTGTAAAATGCCGTGTAAATTACCGGATCAGCCAAATGATGCTATAAACACATCTGTAACTTCCTTGTCCTTTACATCGTCGAGAGCCTTGATGGCATCGTCCTTTTCCTCGATTACAGGAGTGATGACCTTAAAAACGCTGTCTGTTTCCACGATTTCAGTATCGATTCCCTTTTCTTTAAGTGCTTTGGAAAGTTTCTCTGCCGCGTCTCTTGAAGAAAATGCTCCGAATTGAAGGGCATATCCCTTTTCAGGCACTGCTGCAGTCTTCTGGGCATCTTCACCGTCTTTGTCGTCTTTTTCCTGTGTCTTGTCGTTTTGCTCTGTCACCTTTATCGGGCTCTCATCAGCATTATACCCTATAATCGGCCCAATTACAAACCTTGCGGTCAAATATCCCAGTAAAATTGCCGCAATAATGGCTATACCCAGTACACTCAGCCTGATACCTGTTTTTTCTCCTTTCGACTTTCTTTTTCTCACACGTCTTCTTCCTGACGGATTAACCATAACACATAAACCTCCGTGCTAAATATACTGGTACATTTTATTGCACTGTATAGGTCATTATGCTAGCAAATACTGCAAAGTCTGATTTCCTCTTTCAGTTCCTCAATAAACCCTATTACCCGTCTCAGCTTGAGATTGGTACACTCCAGCATTGTGCCCAATGTATCAAGATATGTTCTTCCGTTTTCTGTAGTGAGCCCTTTCATTGCATAGATAAGCGAAGATATGGCCCCTTCCTCGCTTACATAATGCACTGCTGGTATGTATGCAATCCGTGCTTCACTTAGATTCTCCGTTAAATATACGGTATCCGGTGACAATATGTATTCCCCGGGAAATATCAGACAGTCTCTGCATATTTCTACGCATTCCAGTATTCTCTCAACAATAGTCAGAATGTCGCCGGCTTTTACCGCCGTTATTGAAGACAGCTTGATGAATCCCTCCGTCCTGTACAAAACGTTTTCCCCACCAACTGCATCAATTATTCCTAAAGGCAGTACGCCTCTGCAGCTTCCTGACAGCAGTGCCTCTCTTTTCCATGGAAAAAAAGCTTCGCTGTCCGTAATCTTTACTCTAACCACATTACTCATCTCCGCCTCCTCTGCAAACCAGACATGGGGTATAGCCCTTGAGCTTTGCATCCTCCAGCTCCATTTCAAGCCTGTACTCCTGCCCCTCATATTCCTGCTTCACATAGCGGCAATCCTTGACATGATATCTTATGCCATACTTAGGAAAGACCACTACAGGCTGTGATTTTTTGTATTCAGTAAATTCACTTTCGGAGAGAGGTTCTTCCCTTCGACAAGCTCCGGTAAAGCCTCTTAAAAGCAGCCCCTGGGTGAATTCGATTTGCCCGTGTATGCCTACAGGATTTTCTACGGTAAAAATACTTCTCGTGTTTATCCCTATTAAATCATCTATATTGCCGTCACTGAATAAATAGTCCATATTTGTGACGCGAAAATCGGTCAGCCTTGGATTTTCCTCGCGAACTCTTTCTTCAATATTTTTTTCTGTGCAAAGGGAAATTTCAGCGAGGGAAATATCCCTGGCTTCTGCCGATGTAACAAAGCATATATTTTCGCATACGGCTATGATCCTTATTATCAGTGCCAGCGTCGTCACACACAGTATGAACACGGGCAATGTAAGAGCAGCCTCTGCAATATAGCTTCCTTTTTGATTTTTAATAATCTTCATGAAACTCATAATTTCTCCCGTTGACTCTGAAGATAAAGTCAAGGCCGGTGTAATAATCCTCCAGGAGGAAACCTCCGCAATACAGGTACTTCATATTTATCTGAATAATGTCCATCATTCTGAGAATCCTTGTTTCTTCAGGCACAATTCCAACAAGGATTCTCAGGTAGTCTTCATATTTCATACCTTCCATCTGCTTTGGTCTGATATAACCGGTATTTTCATCCTCGGCTTCTTCCTCTCCAAAAAGCATATTGATAACATTCTCAAGAGACACAGCCCAGTTCTCATCGTATTTCATAAATCTCACAGGCTTATTGTCAATTAATATTTTTAAATCATTTTTTGCCTCGAGATAGGCCCATGTCTCCATGATCAAAGCCTCTGTAACCGCTGCTGCGGGGCCGGGGGTTGCGGCCTGGGCTGCAGCGGCCACTGCAGTACGCTTTTCCTCGGAAGAGTAAAGATAAACAAGATTCATGCCGTTTCTCAGAAGAATCAAATCATTTTCCACACTTTTTCCTGCTTTTTCATCACTTGCCTTTCCGCTGATTATGTACTCAATTTCACTGTTAAAAAAAGTGTCTCCAAGCTCTTCGCCGCTTAACCTGTGACGAAAAAACTTAAAAGCGTAGATGTTTTGTGCAGTTTCCGAAATCAATGATGAAATGGGTGTTCCATCCTTTATCAGTTCAATCAGCCCGGAAACTCCTGGGCCTCCGCTCCTGCCCTTAGAAGGGAGACTCTGAATTATCCTCTGACTGTTTATTGTTCTGTCCTTTGGTGAGACAGCTGAATCAGTGTCTTGCTCAGACTTCTTTGTCAGAGGATGAGGCTTCACACCTGCGGCGGTTATTTCCTTAAGCTGATTCTTAAAAACCTCGTGTTCTGTAAGAGCCTTGCCTTTGAGAGAACACTTGGAACCTGAATATTTTATATAGTCCTTTTTATCGAAGGAATAGCCGGCATAAAAATCAAGCTTTTCCTCCGCAAGAAAGGCATTACCATAAAACCCGAAAAGCCCATATCTATCTTTTAAGGTTCTGTCGTATTCTGCCAGAATGCTGCGGCCCCACAATCTGCCGAAATGCTGTGCTGTACTCCCGATGGCCTGCTGCCCTGCAGCGTTTATCACTGCAATCACCATAATCAGTATGGCTGAAAAGGCCAGAGCTATGAAAACCGTGTATGACCCTTTTTTACTTCTTAACAAAGTTCTCATAGGACATCCGCAAGCCTGTCCCTTAATCTTATTTCGGTAACTTCCCGATCTTCATAAAGTCTGTCTCTTTTTATTGAATTTTCACTTATCTGATCATTCAGTTCACAGTAAAATGTCATCATAAGTCCTATGAGTGCTATGATAATCAGACAGGTCACAGGCATAATCAGAGTAGCTTCAACCATTTTCACGATGCTTTGTCCTCCTGCTTTTTAGAATTTGGCTGAGCTTAGCGAGCCGAATGTGTCGTTGACAAAATCCGTAATCTGGGTTTTAAAAATCAGTCCCAAGGTTACAGCTATAGCCACAAGAATGGCTACCTGCACCATCTCCATACCCCTCTTACTTTTTAGCATAGGCATTTCAGTCCTCTTTTTCTTTCTCATGTTTTACCTCCTTTTGATATATTAAATCTGCATCATTGCAGGGGCTGCCGTAATTATAATCAATGCCATAAGCATGATTGCCAGAGGAAAGCTCATTTTGCTTTCCGCCAGGCGTATTTTTTCCAGAGCAGTGTTTTTTCTGCTCACCCAAAGGCCTTCACCCTGTTCAGCCAGCTTTTCCCAAAGGTCTGTACCTCTGTCCCTGTTTTCCATAAGTATATTGGCGGTCCTCGTAAGTTCTTTTACGGCTGAAAATCTGCTGAACCTGTAGAATCCCAAGATAACGCTTTCTCCGTTTCGCTGGCTTGCCTGTATGATTCCGCTGATTTCCCTGGTAAAATAGTTCTGTCTTTCTTCGGGAAGTCTGCCGTAGCTCTCACCTATTCTCATAAATGCCTCCTGGGCCGTTATTCCGCTGTTCATCAGCAGCAAAAGCTGATTTATAAATCCGGGCATGGTCATAATGATGTCCTCCCGGTTTCTTTCCATGACTTTCCTTACTTTAGATTTCAATTTTATTTATCCTTTCCATCATTACCAGAGCAGCAGCCATGAGACCCAGTGCAAAGGTTGTAATTATGCGTCCCTCCCTGGTTGCGGTCATGGGTTCAAGATAGTCCGGAGACATTATTTTAAGCATCAGAACCATGACAAAAGGTGCCAGAGCCACAATCCTGGATTCGAAGATTTTCTGAGCCATCAGGGTTTTTAATTCTCTCTCCAGAGTAATCTTATCGCCTATTATTGTAGTAGCCCGGTTTATAGCTCTTGGCAAATCTCCGCCGGTCATTCTGCAGCTCTCATATACGCTAACAAAGTCGGAGATGTCCTCAAGGCCGCTTCGTGCAGCAAAGTCCCGAAGCACATCAATGTCCTTTTCACCGCTCTTTTCTATGCGCCCATTCATGTATGCCAGTTCCTGCATTATGTAGTCATTTTCTTCATAGGTTGCTTTCCAGAAATCCACCGATTCTTCCATGGCCTGGGCCACAGTTCGTCCTGCTGAAACCGACGACGATATGGAATACAGCAGATCCCGGAACTGAAGGAGTAACTGGGATTTTTTCTTTTCTGTCAGGCTTCGCTTATATCGCGGCAGATATAAGCCGCAGCAAAGAGTGAGGAAAATTCCCGCCGCCGGGCTATCGTAGAAAAGCAGACCTGTAGTCATTCCCAAAGTCAATGCCCCTATGGCAAATCTTTGTTTTTCAGCCGTCGATAAATCCATGCTGTCGTAGTAAATTGGCATATTTTTCTCCTTTCAGCCATATTTTCCGGCTGTTTTTTATGCGATTTCCTGTGGGTATTAAACTGCCTGCTGCACCTGCCGTCTTGCGAGAATTGTGCACTGTGTCCATGAGCCTGTTGAGAATGAATTTTCCGTTTTCATAACCTATAAGCTCTGTAATCTCAGTAATCTGCCGCCTTCCGTCTATCTTCTCAATGTGAACCATGATATCTATTCCCTCGGCAATCTGGGATCTGATCGCATCCATGTCCATTGTGGCTGCCATAAGATACATTGCCTCAAGCCTTCTGAGCATTCCCTCCACCGAATTGCCGTGACCGGTACTCATACTGCCCGAATGCCCTGTATTCATAGCCTGAAGCATATCCGCCACCTCGGCTCCTCTCACCTCGCCTACTATGATCCTGTCCGGTCTCATTCTGAGACTGGATTTTATAAGCTGCGACATGGTCACAGAGCCTTTGCCGCTGCTTGATGCATTACGACATTCCATATGTACTATGTTTTCTATGGTGGAAAGCTTAAGTTCCATGGAGTCTTCAATGACGATAACTCGCTCTTCCTTTGGAATGGCTTCCGCCAGAGCATTGAGCAGTGTGGTCTTTCCTGACGAAGTGCCGCCGCTTACAAAAATGTTATAGCCGCACTCCACCAGAGTCTTCAGCAGAATGGCTGCTTCCGGGGCTATAGTTCCATTGTCCGTCAGATCCTTCATGGTCATGTACTTGTCTGAAAATTTTCGCACCGTAAGAATCGGTCCATTTACCGCTACATTGCTGTAGACGCTGTTTACCCTGCTGCCGTCAGCAAGTCTGGCATCCACAATTGGGTTCATTTCGCTTATCTCCCGATGTACATCCCCTGCTATATTTCTGATAATCTCCGTCAGTTCTTCTACTGAGTCAAAAGAAAGAGGCCATCTCTGGATTTTACCCTGTCTTTCCGCAAAAATATGTTCCGGCCCGTTTACCATGATTTCAGTCACACAATCATCCTCCAGCAAAGGCTGCAGAACACCTAGGCGTCTTCTTGTCTTAAAGAACAGCTTCTGAATTATTCTGTCTATGGTTTCATCATCAAATGCTCCGCTTTCCTCATCGCCAAATATTTCCTCGGCTATTATTTCCATGGCGAGCCTGTCATCCAGTGCTTCCTCAGCTGCGAATTTTTCCCGAAGGGTCAGCAGCTTGCGGGCAGTAAAGGCGGATTCTATGCTGCTTGTCTGACTAGTGAAATTATTCGCTTCCATTTTATGTCTTTTAACCCTCTTTCATCTATTTCATATTATCAATCATATTTTTTACTTCTTCTGCTGCCTGCCTCATAGCGGCTGTAAAAATACCGTCCATGGCAATCTCAATCCGGCTGCCGGTGCCTTGCACCCGGCGGAAGCTCTCTGAATCCAGGGGCAGGCAGAAAAGCCTGCCCTCCCTGTTTATGGCCGCCGTTTTGTTCAGAAGGAGGATTCTGTTTTCGGCGGCCGGTATGGCGGCGGCCCTTTCTTCAAATGCCGCCGCCCTAAGATCGCCGCACGCCGCTGTTTCTATGTAGATATGACAGTCGGCGGTGCGGCCACCGCTTCCCAGGTCAAGGACGGCTGCTTCTACATTGCAAATGGCTTGCAGTCTTTCAAGAAGCAGCCGGGGAGCGGCGGCGGAAACCGCCGCCAACGGCCCGTATCTGTCCTTGATAATGTATTTCATTATGTCGGTTTCAATGTTGTGAGTAAGCATATAATCAAGTTCCCTTGTTGTTTTGTGATCACATTTTTCTATGTTTTCCAAATAATCAAGCGGATTACCTGAGCCTCCTGAAAATATAAGAGCT
>CALZOZ010000032.1 GCA_945828095.1 uncultured Clostridia bacterium | reverse complement strand
AAATAATATCAAATATTAAAAATACTTTCAATACATTTTTTACCTTATATGAGATTATTTTTCATGTTTTATCCGAACTGCCTTTTTGTTCAATCTAATTGCGCAGTAAATTATTCATTTTTTTCCTCCCAATCGCTGTAGGCCTCATAAATAATATAGAAGTTGGAAAATATTTTTTGCACAGACAGTGGATTTATGGTTCTGGAAAGCGAAAAACACCGTTTTGTTGACAAAGAACGGTGTTTTCATGTTGACTACCGCCAACGCTTTTTCTGATTTTCAGTTTAGTTTCAATGGGTTGCGGGTTTCGTAGGAAAATTTTGCATAAAATGCCCGATATTTCGGCAATCGGGCACATAAAAACGTGCTGACGGTTATATCAGCACGCTTACTCCGTATGTTGCAATTGTAACTATAATGCCGGCAACCACCACACCTGTGGCAATGGCCGGGAAAGCCCTCTTAAGCTGCATATCCAGCATGGCAGCCACAAGCGCACCGGTCCATGCGCCGGTACCGGGCAGCGGTATAGCTACCAGAATCATAAGACCCCAGAACTCATATTTGAGAACCTGGTCCTTTTTGGCATCGGCCTTGGCCTCGAGGCGATGAACCAGATTGCCTAGCCATGAGCTTTTAGACTGCAGCCACTTGAAAATTTTACGGATAAATATAATTATAAACGGCACCGGCACCAGGTTGCCTATTATGGCAGTAACCAGTGCAACTCTGATATCAAGGCCTGCAAGTACTGCGGCAGGAATAGCCCCTCGCAATTCCACCACAGGCACCATTGAAATCAGAAACGTCATTAAAATATTTCCCCAAACAGTACCCCAAAGTGAAAGCATCAGGCGTTTCCTCCCTTGCCGCCGCGGGAACCATCTGCATCAGCAGCTGCTTTTACTGCAGCTTGTGCGGCAGCAAGTCTCGCAGCAGGTACTCTGAACGGTGAACATGAAACATAGTTCAGACCAACACTGTGGCAGAATTCTATAGTTCTAGGGTCTCCGCCATGTTCTCCGCAAATACCCAGCTTAATGTTAGGACGTGCCTGGCGACCCTGTGACACAGCCATCTCTACCAGTTTCCCCACTCCATCAATATCGATGGTCTGGAAAGGATCGTTCTCCAAGATTCCCTGTCTTACATACTCTTCTATCAGCTTACCTGTGTCGTCACGGGAAAAACCGAAAGTCATCTGAGTCAGATCGTTGGTGCCGAAGGAGAAAAATTCAGCCTCAGCAGCAATACTGCCTGCAACCAGTGCAGCTCTTGGGGTCTCAATCATGGTTCCTACCATATACTCCATCTTAATTCCCGCATTGCTTATGCACCTGTCGGCAGTCTCCACAACTGCCTTTTTTACAGCTGCAAGCTCGGCTTTTGAGCCAACCAGAGGAATCATTATTTCAGGTATAATATCGATATTATCCTCACGAGACACCTCGATGGCAGCATCAATTATGGCTTCTGTCTGCATTACAGCAATCTCAGGGTGAGTTACAGCCAGTCTGCAGCCTCTGTGACCAAGCATAGGGTTCAGCTCATGAAGCTCCGCAACCTTTGCAGAAAGTTTTTCAAAGGAAACTCCCATGAGCTCTGCCAATTCCTCAATATCCTCCCTGTCCTGAGGCAGGAATTCATGAAGCGGCGGATCCAAAAGCCTGATGGTAACAGGTCTTTCGCCCATAACCTTGAAAATTGCCTTGAAGTCTCCCTGCTGGAAAGGCTTCAAAACCTTAAGTGCCTCTTCCTTTTCATGGTGAGTATCGGCCAGAATCATTCTTCTTATTGCCGGAATTCTCTCTTCCTCAAAGAACATGTGCTCAGTACGGCACAGACCTATACCTTCCGCACCAAAGGCCAGGGCCTGTGCTGCGTCTTTAGGATTGTCTGCATTTGCACGGACCTTAAGTTCTCTTATCTCGTCAGCCCAGTCCATGAGTTTGGCAAAATCACCTGAAACCTCCGGCTCAACTGTCTTAATCTGTCCCTTATATACGCGGCCCGTACTTCCGTCTATGGAAATGTACTCTTCCTCGGACACTGCCGTATCATCAGGCAATGTAATCACTTTTTCTGTTTCGCTTACACGAATCTCAGAGCATCCTGCCACACAGCATTTGCCCATGCCTCTGGCCACCACTGCCGCATGAGAAGTCATTCCTCCTCTTGCTGTCAGTATGCCTTCTGCAGCAACCATGCCCGCCAGGTCCTCAGGAGAGGTCTCTTCTCTTACAAGAAGCACCTTTTTACCTTGAGCTGCGGCCTCGGCCGCAGCCTGCGCCGTAAAATAGACCTGCCCGCAGGCTGCGCCCGGCGAAGCCGGGAGGCCCGTGGCCACGGGCGCCGAGGCCGCCAGCTCATCTGCATCGAAGGTCGGATGCAGGAGCTGATCGATCTGGCCCGGAGCCAATCTGGTTATAGCAGTTTTCTTATCGATAAGCCCCTCCTCCACCATATCAACGGCAATCTTGACAGCCGCCTGGGCCGTGCGCTTGCCGCTTCTGGTCTGAAGCATATAGAGCTTGTTTCTCTCAACAGTAAACTCCATATCCTGCACATCTTTATAGTGCTTTTCCAGGAGCTCTGCAATCTTGACGAAGCCCTTGTAACAATCAGGGAATGCTTCTGCCATTTTATCGATGTCAAGAGGTGTTCTCACACCTGCAACCACATCCTCACCCTGTGCATTTACAAGAAACTCGCCGAAAATCTTATTTTCTCCGGTAGACGGGTTTCTTGTAAATGCCACGCCTGTGCCGGAGGTATCTCCCATATTTCCGAAAACCATGGACTGTACATTTACTGCAGTTCCAAGGCTTCCCGGTATTCCATTAAGCTTTCTGTAAAGGATGGCTCTTTCGTTGTTCCATGAGCGGAACACCGCCTTGACAGCCTCAAGGAGCTGCACTTCAGGCTCCTGCGGAAAATCTTTTCCTGTAAATTTCTTTACAATTTCCTTATAGCCCGCTATAACAGCTTCCAGATCCTCTGCAGTTAAATCCACATCAAACTTTACATCTTTTTCTTTCTTGCGGCCGTCAAATACCCGATCAAACTCAGCCTTTGGAATTTCAAGGACCACATCGCCGAACATCTGTATGAAGCGGCGATAGCTGTCCATGGCAAATCTCCTGTTTTCAGTAAGAGCCGCCAGCCCCTCCACGCTGGTGTCATTAAGACCCAGGTTAAGGATGGTATCCATCATGCCGGGCATGGAAATTACAGCACCTGAGCGGACAGAAACCAGCAGCGGATTTTCATCCGATCCGAATTTTTTACCCGTTACATTCTCCAGTTCCTCGATTTTTTCATAAATGGCCTCCACAATGTCATCAGCCACAGTATGATTTTCATCGTAGTATCTGTTGCATGCCTCTGTGGTGATTGTAAAACCAAAAGGCACCGGAAGACCAATCTTGGTCATCTCCGCAAGATTTGCTCCTTTTCCCCCCAGAAGGTCCTTCATTTCCTTGGCACCTTCGTTAAAGGAGTACACATACTTTTTCATAAAAATCTCCATTTCTGTCATTACAGACTAAAATGACAATCTTTCTTCGATATATGCGCGTACCTCGCTTACCGGGATTCTTACCTGCTCCATAGTGTCTCTGTCACGTACGGTCACGCAGCCGTCAGTCTCAGTATCGAAGTCTACGCAAATGCAGAATGGAGTTCCTATTTCGTCTTCTCTTCTATATCTCTTTCCGATTGAACCCGCTGCATCGTAGTCAACCATGAAGTACTTGGAAAGTTCTTCGTGAATCGGCTCTGCAATTGGTGATAACTTCTTTGCAAGAGGAAGTACAGCCGCCTTAAACGGTGCCAGAGCCGGATGGAATTTCATTACCACTCTCACATCCTCCTTGCCGTTTGCATCGGTGAGAACCTCTTCGTTATATGCGTCAACCAGGAAAGCAAGAGCAACTCTGTCTGCTCCCAGTGACGGTTCAATTACATAAGGAACATATTTTTCGCCTGTTTCGGAATCAACATAGCTTAAATCCTGGCCTGAGGTGTTGATGTGCTGAGTCAGGTCAAAGTTTGTTCTGTCTGCGATTCCCCATAATTCACCCCAGCCGAAAGGGAACAGGTACTCGATATCTGTAGTCGCATTGCTGTAGTGTGAAAGTTCTTCCTGCTCATGGTCACGGGTTCTCAGCTTATCCATGTTCATGTTGAGGCTCTTAAGGAAGTTTACACAATATTCTTTCCAGTATGCGAACCATTCAAGGTCTGTTCCAGGCTTGCAGAAGAACTCAAGCTCCATCTGCTCGAATTCTCTTGTTCTGAAGGTAAAGTTTCCTGGAGTGATTTCGTTTCTGAAGGATTTACCGATCTGGGCTATTCCGAAAGGCACTTTCTTTCTTGCAGTTCTCTGAACATTTCTGAAGTTTACAAAGATTCCCTGAGCAGTTTCAGGTCTTAAGTAAATCTCAGACTTGGAGTCCTCGGTTACGCCCTGGAAAGTCTTAAACATCAGGTTGAACTGACGGATTCCGGTAAAGTCGGTCTTGCCGCACTCAGGGCAAGGGATATTATTTTCAGCAATGTAGCTTTCCAGTTTTTCGTTTGACCAGCCGTCAACGGTTACGCCTTCAATTCCCTTTTCCTTGTGATATTCCTCAATGAGCTTGTCTGCTCTGAATCTTGCCTTGCAGGACTTACAGTCGATCAATGGATCTGCGAAACCTCCGACGTGACCTGATGCCACCCATGTCTTAGGGTTCATAAGAATCGCTGCATCCAAACCTACGTTGTACTTTGATTCCTGTACGAACTTTCTCCACCATGCCTTCTTTACATTGTTTTTGAATTCAACGCCGAGAGGGCCGTAATCCCATGTGTTAGCCAATCCGCCGTAAATCTCTGAGCCCGGAAAAACAAATCCTCTGTTTTTCGCAAGGGCTACTATTTTTTCCATTGTTACTTCTCTGTCCATTTTCAAAAAATCCTTCCTGTTTCTTATTTTTATTCTTTCCTTTTGTGATTTTACTCTTCTTCCTTCTTGCAGCACTCAGTATCGTCGTCTGCGCAGCAGCAATCTTTAACCTCATCCATTAAGTCGTCAAAAGCATCCTCTGCATCGTCAAGGACCTCGTCGCCCTTCTTCTTGAGCTCTTCCAACTTTTCTGCCGCTGCATCCTTGATATTGTAATAGGTCTCAGTTCCCTTTTTAACAACGTCGTCAATGACTCCCGGAGCCTTTTCCTTAACATCGTTTACCATATCTGTGCCCTTAGCTACAACCTCGTCGATTACTACGGAGCCTCTCTCCTTTACTTCGCTGGCAGCGGCTTCAGCCTTTTCGCTGATGTCGATTACCTTTCCGTCATCTGTTGTAAGCTCGATTTTGCACTTGAATCCGAAAGCAGCGATAGCAGCCGCAATTACGCCCCAAGGTGCTACAATAGTTCCCACGATTCCTACATTAACAGGGATATTAACGATGGTCTCATCATCCTTCTTAACTGAAATCTTGGAGATATTGCCCTTCTTAACCAGTTCCTTGATCTTGTCCATGGTTTCGCCTGCAACCTCGTTTGCTTTGTTAGGCTTCTTCACGTCAACAGTTTCCTCGATAGCGATAATAGCATCTACCACGCTGCCGTCAGCAGCCTCGAGAGCTTCCTTTGCTTCTTTATAGGATACGCCTGTTCTGTCTTTAACCAGTTCAATCTTTTCTAATGTGATTTCCATTTTATACCTCCTATTATTCTAAAATTCCTAAAGAAAAAAATCCTCGCTTTTAAGCTTTCCCACATCTAAATGATATGCCATATAGCGTTTTATTATGGCTTGCAGTTTCTTTAGAATCTCCTCGTTGAGAGCAATTTTTTCGAAGGTGCTCATGGGCTCCTTCTGAAAATACCTTAATATATTTACTATACCAAAATTTGTGTCATAAATCAACGGTTCATTTGATTCCGCAGACGCACTCTCAGCACATTCCGGACACATCATGCCGCCGCCCGGTATGCTGAAAAATCTGTCCGCTCCCTTGCGCCCGCATATGCAGCAGCTGTCAAGTTCCGGCATGGTCCCCATAATGTCCAGAACCTTTACCATGTATGCCATAACCAGGGTGTCCTGTTTCTTGCTTCTTTTCTCCAAAGTGTTTAAAAAATCCAGCAAAAGACTGAACATCCGCGGTTGAGGCAGATCGTCTGCCAGCAGCTTTTCCGTCAGCTCCAGTACATAAGATCCTGCCATATACTTATCCAGGTCTTCCCCCAGAGAATAGAAGCTTTCTATGACCTGTCCGCTGTTAAGGCTGTAGCTGTCCCTGCTTTTAAACAGCTCATATCTGCCGTAGGTGAAAGGCCTGACCGCCAGTGCCGACTTGTTTTTACCGCCTTCGGTGAGATTGGTGCCGACGCTTATCTTTCCGAATTTTCTGGAAAACAGAAGCAGCATCCTTCGTCCGTTAAGGGTTTTTACCTGTCTTAATACGATTGCCTCCGTATCAGTAATCACAGCCGGCCTCCTTACTCATCTCTGTAGCCGAAATTGGAAAGGGCCAGATCCGAGTCGCGCCAGTTTTCCTTGACCTTGACCCAGAGCTCCAGAAAGACCTTTGTTCCCAGCAAAGCCTCGATTTCAAGTCGGGCCGCCTTGCCAACGCCTTTAAGCTTCTTTCCCTGTTTTCCTATTATGATTCCCTTGTGGGATTTTCTCTCGCAGTAAATCACAGCTCCTATGCGGGTTATGCCCGGCTCTTCGCTGTAGCTTTCTATCTCCACCGCAACCCCGTGAGGAACTTCATCCTCCAGATAAAGCAGCAGCTTTTCTCTTATGATTTCACTGACAATAAACCTTTCCGGGTGGTCTGTCACCATGTCCTCAGGGAAAAACATAGGCCCGTCTTCAAGAAAGTCTTCAATTCTTCCAAGAAGCTTGTCCACATTCTGCCCCTCCAGCGCTGATGTTCCGAAAACATCGTCAAATATGCCCATATTGCTGTATTCCTCGTAAATCCGGCGGAAATACTCCGGCTCCATGGTGTCTATCTTATTTATTACCAGTATCTTAGGTGTCGGAATGTCTTTAAGCATTTCCAGAATATATCTGTCCCCCGGTCCCTTGCTGATATCTGAATCCACCAGAAACAGAATTACCTCCACCTCTTTAAAGGTGTTTATAGCTGAGTCAGTCATAAATGAGCCCAGCTTGCTGTGCGGCTTATGAATTCCGGGAGTATCGATAAAGACCATCTGCACACCGTCCTCGCGGCCGTCATCTGTCTCCTCAAGCCTTGTATAGATTCCTCTTATTACGTTTCTGGTTGTCTGTGGCTTGTCCGTGGTAATGGCAATTTTTTCGCCCAGTATTGAATTAAGCAGCGTGGACTTGCCTACATTAGGGCGTCCCACTATTCCTATAAATCCTGTCTTCAAAGTCTGAATCCCTCCGGTAAAATTTCTTCCATGGTGTATACTTTAAGTGAATTCTCGTCGTCTCCGGTAATTATTTTAAAATCTTCATCGCAGAATTCCTTCATAAACTGTCTGCATATTCCACAAGGCCATGCTTCCCCTTCGCTGGAAACGATGGCGATAGCTTCAAACTCCGTAGTCCCCTCGGAAATTGCTTTTACAAAAGCAGTTCTCTCAGCACAGATTGTAGCTCCAAATGAAGAGTTTTCCACATTGCAGCCGGTAAACACCTGCCCGTCCTTAGAAAGAAGCGCTGCGCCTACCTTGAATTTGGAAAAAGGTGCATAAGCTCTCGGAATCATGTCACATGCTATCCCATATAATTCCTTGTACATCATAGTCTCAATTCTCCTCTCTCAAAACATCTATATGCTCCATTATCTTTTCTTCACGAGCCCGCATTACCGCCTTTTCGTCGTCCTCCATATGGTCGTATCCGAGAAGGTGCAGCACGCTGTGGACGAAGAGATAAAGGATTTCCCTTTCAAAGGAATGGCCGAATTCCTCTGCCTGCTCTGCCGCCTTGTCACGGCAGATTACTACATCTCCAAGACAGATTTCTCCCTCCTCAGGAGCTTCCTCACATACATCATCAAACTGCGGAAAGGAAAGCACATCAGTAGGTCTGTCTACTCCTCTATGGATTTTATTCAGCTCATGGATTTCATCCATATCCACAAAGGTGACACTTATCTCGCAGCGTTCCTCGTCCAGATCCTCAAGCTCCGCCGCATATACTGCCGCATCCTCCATTTTCTTTAAGATTTCCTCAGAAACCACCTGTGCCTCGTCAAAATATATATTCATAATTCTCCTTTATTCTTCCATCTCCTCCGGATACTTCTTGTAGTATCTGTCGTAAGCATTGATTATCTTTCTTACAAGCTCGTGTCTTACAACGTCCGCATCCTTCAGATAACAGAAATCTATATCCTTTACATCCTTCAGAACTCTCTGAGCCTCTACCAGCCCGGACTTTTTGCCGCGAGGCAGGTCTATCTGGGTGATGTCACCTGTTACGACCACCTTCGAGCCGAAGCCCATTCTGGTGAGGAACATCTTCATCTGTTCCCTGGTAGTGTTCTGCGCCTCATCCAGAATTATAAAGGAATTGTCCAGTGTTCTTCCCCTCATGTATGCAAGAGGAACCACCTCGATAGCTTCCTTTTCCTTAAGGCGCTGCGCAGCATCTCTGCCAAGCACATCATAGAGGGCATCATACAGAGGTCTCAGGTAAGGGTCCACCTTTTCCTGAAGATCTCCCGGCAGGAAACCAAGCCTCTCTCCGGCCTCCACTGCAGGACGGGCCAGAATTATCTTCTGAACCTCCTTGTTCTTAAAAGCATTTATGGCCATGGCAACCGCAATATATGTCTTTCCTGTTCCGGCAGGGCCTATTCCAAAGACCACATCCTTTTCCCGGATGCTGTTTACATAGTTTTTCTGTCCTAAAGTCTTAGGCTTGAGGGGTTTGCCCTTGTGGGTAAAACAGATTACATCTCTTCCCACTCTGTTCTCGCCGTAGGATATTCCTTCCTTCTTAAGATTTATCACATAGGCCGCCTTCTGCTTGTCCAGGCTTTCGCCTCCTGCAAGTATTGACATCATCTCGGAAAGGATGCCTGCAGCAAGCTCCATTGCATTTTCCTTTTCCTCATCCGTAAGTCCATCCATGCCGGGGCCGGCCTTTATCACCAGTTCATCTTCCCGCTGAAAGATTTCCGCACCGGTAGCCTCCTTTATCAAATTCAAGTTGACATCTAAATTCCCAAAAAGCTCAATTCTGTCAATGCCGTCAATTATCCGAATTTTCCTGTCCAACTATTATCTCCTTTTCTATTCCTATTTCACGGCGCACCTCTAAGGTCACACCTACTTCTATTATATTTTTTTTATATGAAAAATTCAAACTTTTATTTGTGATTTCTGCCTTTTCAGGCAAATTTTCTTTTGCCCAGATGCGAATCTGCTGATTTACCACCGCTTCAGCCTGTTTTTTTGTCTTCTCAACGCGATTTGCCACCATATCAGGCCCTTCATCGCCCTCATTTTCCGATGAAGCCACAGCTCCTCTTACGTATCTTTCCTGGCTGAAAACCTCATGGTAAGGAACCAGTGCTGTGATTTCACCCTGTGCTCTCACATAATACTCTGTAGGCCAGCCCTCTTCAAAGGTTGTGGGTTCCATGGGAACTACTCCCGAAATCAGTTCCTGCCCTTTCTTGACAAAATCCCCAGGCTCTACCTTTGCCAGCCCCCAAAGGGTGTTTATTGATTCTATGTATCCGGAGCAGTCAGCATAAATGCTTACGCAGCCTTCCTCGCTTTTCTGAGCCGGCGTGAAAATATCCGGGTTTTTATCCGCATCTTCCGAAAGGATTTTGCTGGTGTCTTCTGAAACATTGAGATAGATTACTCGTCCGTCATATACAAGCTGTACCCAGCTGAGCTGAGGGAATGTGCTTTCCAGAGCATCCTCTGCCTTCTGCCAGTCTACCGACGGCCTGAATACACCGGGTGCAACTCCGGCTTCCTCAAGGCACCGTCTCAGTTCTTCCTCCGGAATGGCCCGGTAACCGTCAATTCTTATTTCTGAGATAAAAAGCGACTGAACCAGAACTATGGCAGCCGCAAGGATTGTCCCTATTACAGCAGTCGGTCTTCCTGCCGCCTGCCTTATTTTATTCTCAGGTCCGCGCCTTTCTATTACCTTTATGTGGTAAAGGGATTTTGCAAGTTTACGGAGCTTTTTCAAGTCATCGGCAGCCACCCATCCTTCCCCGCAGGTGTCAGAAATCATGCGCAGGGAACGAATTATAATGCCTTCCTTAAAGGCCTTGTCTATGAGCCTTTCTATTCTGAAACCTTCAATCCTTATCAGCAGCCTATACCTATAAAAACTCAACTCGCTGTATTTTTCCTTCAATGATGAGCCTCCCCTCGCTGATTTCCTTAATTACAAAATCTTCGCCCACCACTGTTGTGTATTTTTTGCCGCTCTGGACGGTGAGTGCTTTTTCGCTTATCATAACGATGGCCGTTATGTTTTCCAGTATTGCAACTCTTTCAGTCACTATAACCTTTGTCTTAGTAAAATCAAGGTCGTAGGCCATCTCCTCTATAATCCTCATAGACGTCCTCCTGCATTAAGTCTATGAGAAGCACCCCTCTCTTATGACCCTTAATGATGTCCCCTGTAAAAGCGAATTTTTCTCAGAGGAGAAAAAACAAGCCCCAAACCCCGGTTATATGCCTTGAAGCCCCATACGCTATAAAAGGCTTCCTTGTGCTTTGCCTTTGCTGTCTGCTCTCTCACCTCACCGCCAAAGTCTGTAATTTTACCCTGGCGAACCGCATTTATCATGTCGTTGTTGCAGGTTATTTTTCCTTCGATTTCGGTATATGCCATGCCTATATACCTTTCCTCGTGGGAGTCTGATCCACCTATGCACGGCTTTCCGTATTTTTTCGCAAGCTCCACAGCCAGCATATTGGCCTGACTGCTTTCACAGGTGTTGAAGCCCTCTACAAAATCCAGCTTTTTCATAAGCTCAGGGTCTTTCTTAAATTTCTTAAAAAACATAGCACTTGCACTTCTGGTGCCGAAAGGATGGGCTGGGCCAAGAATTCCTCCCAGCATATGTACTATGCCAATCAGCTTTCTTACAGACATTCCCCTCAGCCTCAGAATCGGAGGCATAATGCCGTCGGGCAGAATCACGATGAAGTGCCCTGCATCCCTTGTATCGTACTCGATGCCGCAAAGCACGGTGAAGTCCCTGGCCTCGGGCCGTCTGCCGCCGCCGGACATGAACCACTTTCTGTATCCTCTGTATGAATCATGGTCTGTGACCAGCATGCCGCCAAAGCCTTTTTCTTTTAATATTTCAATATACCTCTCAAGAGGTACTTTTGCGTCTATTGAACCTGCCTTTGTGTGGCAGTGCATATCAAATTTCATTTTCTGTCACTTCCTTATGATGTAAAGTTAAATATATTGTACCACAAAGGGCACGTTTTCACCATTGGAAAATGTTTTGAAAAAGTCCTTGCTAAGTTCGGAAAAAAATAGTATAATACTGCTGTTATAGGCTTAAGACTGTTCACGGCTTAATTATTTCATGTTAGTCAGGAGGTGAATTGGAATATGGCACAAGTTATCGTAAGAGAAAACGAAAGTTTGGAATCAGCTCTTAAAAGATTCAAGAGATCCTGCGCCAGAGACGGCGTTATGAGCGAACTCAGAAAAAGAGAGCACTACGAAAAACCAAGCGTAAAGAGAAAGAAAAAATCTGAAGCTGCAAGAAAAAAGGCTAAGAAGTACTAATTTATTTACAGTTTCGGTTAAGGTACCAGTACCAGCAGTCATTTAAAACCTATACGAAGTACCTGAGGGTGCTTTACGAATCGAGGTGAAAAAGTAAATGGCAATCAAAGAGAAACTTATGGCAGACTTCAAGGAGGCTATGAAAGCCAAGGATGAAGTGGCCAAAAATACAATAAGCTTTGCTCGAGCTGCGGTTAAGCAGTATGAGGTTGACCACAGAGAAGAGCTTGACGATGAAGGCATTATTGCTATTTTATCAAAACAGGTTAAAATGAGAAAAGATGCCCTCGCTGATTTTGAAAAAGCCGGACGAACAGATTTAATAGACTCCTATAAAGCAGAAATCGAGGTTCTTCAGAGATACCTTCCGGAGCAGCTTTCCGAGGAAAAGCTCCGTGAGATCGTCGCTGAGACTGCTGCCTCCCTCGGCATAGAAGGCGGCATGCAGAACATGGGCAAGCTCATGGGCCCTGTCATGGCCAAGGTAAAGGGTGTGGCAGACGGCGGCATGGTTAAAAAGCTTGTAGAAGAATTCTTGAAAAAATAATTAAAAACCAATTCAGGCAGACCGTTACGGCCTGCCTGTTTTATTGCTCTCACATTTCAAGGTTCTTCTCAGTGCTCTTCCATCTCGGCCTCTGCCTTCGTTTCATGCACAGTGCCTCGCGGATGATGAGGCGGGCCATAAACTGCAGACAGTCTCAAAGGGAAATTCTCCGTATTCACAACATTATGCCAGGTGCCTGCCGGCACAAATACCACATCACCTATGCGCACATACTGCCTCAAGTCGTTCATATTCCCGTCCCTGCCCATACTGGCTATGCCTCTTCCCTGCTCAACTCTAATGAACTGATCAGTGTCAGGATGGTTTTCCACTCCTACTTCTCCGCCCGGCGGTATGGTCATAAGTGTCATCTGAAGGTGATCCCCTGTCCACAAGGCGTTCCTGAAGTCCTTGTTAAGCACTGCAATCCTGTCCACATCGGTCACATAAGGGTCAGGTCCCTTATCCATACTGTGTTTCATATTTACTGTACCGTTTGTTTGAGCCATATGTTCTCTCCTTTACAAATTTAATGATAATGTAATATATTATTTGCAGGAGTGAAAATATGTGCAAAAAAACCGGCGTTTCAAAGCCTGCTCTCTAATTTTTAAGCAAGCCTCGCCGCCGGTTCTATCTCTTGATATTCTGTTTTTTGTAGTATTCCTGTTTGTTCTCGTACATGAGCCCGTCTGCAATCTGCACTACTTCGGCAACATTATACTTGTCGTAATCCATATCAATACATCCGAAACTGAAATGGAAGAAGGACTGTTCGAATTCACCGCTCTCCTCGCCAATACGTCTGAATTCTTCCCTTGATTTTTCCAAAAGTCCGGCAAGCTGCACGCTATCGATTGTTTCGGATACAATCAGAAATTCATCTCCGCCTATTCGGCTCAATCTGGCATAATTCTGCAGATACTTTATCATTGCAGCGACCGATGCCTGTATGTAAAAGTCTCCCGCCTCATGTCCGTAAGTGTCGTTGGTAAACTTCAGTCCGTCCAGATCCACAAATGCCAGTGAAAAAGGCTTTTTCTCCTCCTCAAGAACATCCATATACCACATTATGTACTTTCTGTTGTAAAGACCGGTGAGATCATCTCTTTCAGCCATCTTCTGAAGCTTGGTATGACGTGATGCCAGCTCCTCTGTCATGGAGTTGAAGGCATTGGAAAATTCCGCCATATATGATAATTCCTGACTGTAGTCCCCCTTTGCCACCTGCTTGGTAAGCCATGTTATGTGCCTCAGATTTCCCTGCACCTCTTTCAGCGGTGCTGCTATGACATTTTCCACGCTTGGCGGTGTTACATCAATGTTTCCCTTGGCCATAGCCTCGCCGAATTTTTTGTTTTCAAGCAAAAATACTCTCAGCTGCTCTATTCCAAGTCCGACTTTTTCAAAGTCTTCCGGCAGTTCTTTTATATCAAGGGGGATTTCCGGATGATAAATTGCGCTTTTTATTTCTTCAAACAGGACTTCGGCAATTTCCTGATTTTTCATCATATCGGCTCACCCCGGAATCTGCACACTCTTGCACCGTTTGCCCAGCAGTCAACCTCGCGAACCTCATAGGTCTTACCTGTATATGTATCCATAATACCTGCGATAAAGCCCTCATCATAGTTACATACCACCTCATCGGTAGGCGGAAGCCCGCTGCAGTCCAGGTCCTGAGCTACTGTCAAAATAAATTGTCCATTTGTCTCATCCATATCTTCCATTCTGAGGATGCCTATTTTAAGTTCTCTCAGATTCTGCTGAAGAGTCAACAGGAAAGTATCCATATCCGAGTCAAGGGGCAGTACATTCTTTGCGTATTCACTTCCTGCAAGATGACCCGCTTTTCTAAAAAGCTCATCAGCTTTCTCTTCGCCAAACTCATCAAACAACACGTTGTTCATAGAATATTCCATAAGGCGGTATACCAGCACAGGTACTTCTTCTCCAAGGTCCTCACGGCCTCCCTTTATGTCTCCCAGTTTATCCCACGTAAAAACATGATGAGAGCCCTTCATAAAAATATTTCCCATCTTTTATCTCCTAAATTAATTGTTGTGTACACAATGCCGCAAAGGGCGGCCAGCGGGGTTTAGCCCGGTGGCCATGTAAGTTTTCTCTTTCCGAGAATGTGGAAATGAAGATGTTTTACAGTCTGGAAAGCATCCTCACCGTTATTGCTTACTACTCTGTAGCCGTTCTCCAGTCCCAGATCAGCAGCAATATCCTTAATCTTAAGCATGAGATGTGCAATCAGCTCGCTGTCTTCCTCAGTCAGTGCGTCGATGCATTCGATATGCTTTTTAGGAATTACAAGCACATGTACAGGTGCCTGCGGTTCCAGGTCGTGGAAGCAGATAATCTGGTCATCCTCGTAAGCTACATTTGACGGTATCTCATGGTTTGCAATCATACAAAATACACAGTCTGCCATTACTCAATCTCTCCTTTCATCCCATCTTTGTATTTTTCAAGAAGCCTTACCTTCTTGATGCTGTTTAAATCATCAGGCCCGCCTTTGGCGTATACCTTGATATAGTTATCGGTATAGCCGGTAATCATGTCATCCTCTTCGATAAATTCCTCAAAAAGTACCGGCCTTGTCGCGCCGCGGCAGCTTTCCATAAATTCCGCAGCTGCAGTCTCTCCCTCTGCAATCAGCGCTTCACTTCTCCTGTTCTTGACCTCTGAAGGAACCTGTTCCTTCATCCGTGCTGCCGCTGTGCCCTCACGTTTGGAGTACTTAAAGGCATGAACCTTGCAGAACTTAACTCGCCTTATCATATCAAGGCTATCCTCGAAGTCTTCTTCCGTTTCCCCCGGAAAACCGCATATAATATCCGTAGTTATTCCATATAGAGGATCAAAATCCCGTAAAGCCTTGACTATTTCAAGGTATTCGCTGCGGTCATAATGGCGGTTCATAAGCTTGAGCACATGATTGCTGCCACTTTGAACTGACAGGTGAAGGTGGGGACAGAGCCTCTCATACTTCATCAGCCGCTTTACGTATTCAGCATTTATTACGGTAGGTTCAAGAGAACTGAGCCTGATTCTGAATTCACCCTCAAGGTCATTTATCCTCTTTATGATAATTTCTATTCCTGACATTCCCGCAGCTTCCTCGTCGGGTTTAAGAGGATAGCAGAAGCTTTCCTCTGTGCCGTAAAGTGCGGTGTTTATTCCTGTAAGTATTATTTCCTTAAAGCCCTGACTCACAAGGGCAGCAGCCTCGGCGGCAACTTCCTCCGGATCACGGCTTCTCACATGTCCGCGGGCAAAAGGAATCAGACAGTATGAGCAGAATCTGTCACAGCCCTCCTGAATCTTGATATATGCCCTGGTTCTGGACTCCATGGATGTTATGATGCCCTTATCGTCGTAGCTGGTCAGCTCGTCGTAGGCTTTGATATGCTTCTGCCGCTGCCTTTCCTCGAGGAACCGGTTGACATAGGCCAGAAGATTGTTCTTTTCTCCTGTTCCTGCTACGATGTCCACCTCTTCCAGTGCAGCCACTTCGTCGGGCTTAACCTGTGCGTAGCATCCTGTTACGGCCACCACCGCTTTAGGGCACTTCTTTTTCATCCGTCTTATATACTGTCGTGACTTTCTGTCTGCCAGATTTGTAACAGTACAGGTATTTATAATGTATACATCGGCTGCATCTTCCTCTCCCACTATGGTACAGCCTGCCGCCTTGAACTGCCCCTTCATGGCCTCTGTCTCATACTGGTTGACTTTGCAGCCTAAAGTGTGAAATGCTATTTTCATTGCTCGGTTTTAACTCCTTGTGGAACGCAAAAATTGCATGGGCGGTGCCTGTTTGCCGCAAAAGCATCGCTGACATCTCCCTCATAAAGTGTTTTTGACATTGACAGACTCGGGCAGACCGGGTCAAAATGGTAATCCCTGCCGAAGGTGGTCCAGTAAACTGTGTCCGCACCACATGATATGGCAACCGCCTTTGCCTGTGACATTTCTTCTGCATAATCAGGGTTTCGGTCAGCGGCAAAAAACCAACATACAGCAGGTACAATACATACTATGGCCATAATCAGTGCCAGCCTTTTTGTGAGGAAAATTCCAAATCCGTATCCGTAATGCATCGTGAAACGATCCCCGTCATTTGCCTTTTTCCAAAGCCGTCCTGCCAATGTCACCAGAACAATATCTGCTGCCAGCATAATAAGAATCCACATTGCAAACTTATTCTCCGGCACATATATCGTTCCTTCTATTATCAGTAAAGCAGCCACCTGACAGATTATCGCCAGCATCCAAAAAAACCATGCTGCTGCTTTCAACCTGCCTGTGCTGTTCTTTCTTCTCTCAACTTCAACAATCTTTTTTTCTGCTTTCTGCTTTTCGGCCATACTATTCTCTCCTGATACTCTCTTCTTCCAACTTTAATTCAAACAGTATGCCCTGCATCTTTTCTTTTTCGTCGAAATTGTTGACAACATAATCTTTTTTATTTTAACATAAAACTATTCTTTTTACAACGGACAATCCCCGTGATATAATAAATAAAAAAAATGAGTCTGAAAGGAAATCTTAGATATTATGGAAAAGCTGCAGGAGCTGTTTAATCGTATTTTTTCCGGAGACGGTGAGGATAATTCACCTGCCTTGCTTAAAATTATTTTTGGCGGAAAGCGGAAAAAATCTCTTGAGTACAGCCGTGTCACCATGCGCCCTGTGCTGATGGGAGACAAACTGATATACCAGGCCGAATACACTTATCCAAAAAAAGTGACACATACCAACCTTGAACCTTCTGAGGCCTGCAAGCTGGCCCTCTCTCTTGTGCAGGAGCACTTCAAGCAGGTCAACATTTTTTTGAACGGTGAAGAAATACAGGTGTTGGCTGCAAAGCCGGAAAATCCCCACATCACCTCAAAAAAATCTGATGCTGCCACTGTATGTATGCCCGCCCTTTCCCACAACAAAACAAAAAATTATATAATTCCTGACGGGATTCCTTGCGATTTTCTTATCGAACTGGGTGTCATGGGTCAGGACGGAAAGGTTTTTCCTCGGGCTTACAGCAAGTTCCGCCAGATAAACAGATATCTTGAGATTGTTGACGACGTATTTGAATATCTGCCGGTCGGCCGTACTCTTCGTATCATCGACTTCGGCTGCGGCAAGGCATATCTCACCTTTGCCCTTTACCACTACCTGAAAAAAATAAAAGACCGGGATGTGGAAATCATCGGTCTTGATTTAAAGGAAGATGTTATAAATTTCTGCAGCGGTGTGGCCAGGCGTCTCGGATACGATGAGCTTAAGTTTCTCATGGGCGACATCGCCGATTACACCAACGATCGGGCCGATATGGTGGTCACCCTCCACGCTTGCGATACTGCTACCGACTATGCCCTCATAAATGCAGTAAAGTGGGGCACAAAAGTCATCCTCAGTGTCCCGTGCTGTCAGCATGAGCTTTTCGGTCAGATGAAAAATGATCTGCATCAGCCAATCCTTAAATACGGTATTCTCAAAGACAGGCTCACCGAATATCTCACTGACGGACTTCGCGGGCTTAAGCTTGAGGCCTGCGGCTACGATGTGGCAATGATTGAGTTTACCGGCCTTGAGCATACTGCCAGAAATATCATGATTAAGGCAGTCAAATCAGAGTCTGATTCACCTAATGCTGCAGACAAGCGGACTGCCCAGGCAAATGTCAGAGCGGCGGCTGCAGACAAACGTACCGCTCAGGCAAACGCCAGAGCTGCTGCTGCAAAGGCCCGCCGCGCCCAGGAGCAGTACGAGGCTCTGTGCGAGTTTTACCACGTAACTCCGACTATCGACAAGCTGAAATAGGCCGGAACAAGGCGGAATAGGCCGGAATAGCAAGCTTGTCTGACGATATTACACGGTGTTTTATGCATTTTTTTCTCACCAACGGCTGTAAGCCGCATAAAAAAAATGAAACAGGAAAAACGAAAAATGCACCCCTAATCCGTGGGTGCATTTTTGCGTGGAAGTTCCAAATAATTTTCATATTATATGTAAAATAAGGAAGCATATTCGGTCTTATCGTAAGTAGCCGATATATGACCAAGAAATTTTTTTCCTATTCTAATTTTAATTTCAACGTTTTCCGGCTCTTGTGAGAAAAAAATGTATAAATCCTCTCGCTAGCGCAAGTGCAAGCAGAGTCGCCAGTGCAAGCAGAGTCGCCAGCGCAAGCAGAGTCGCCGGCGCAGGCAGAGTCGCAACCGCAAGCAGAGTCGCAGTGCAAGCAGAATCAGCTAGTCTAAATTCAGTTTCTTCGTCAGCAGTCTTTCGCTCACAACGTGGAAAGCTGCCAGCTGCACTCCCATATACAGCAGGTATCCTGCCACCACAAGCTGAACTCCCTTGAACCTGCTCAGACTGTAGAAATAATCTATTAGTCCCTCAAACATTTCTCCGTCTACGAACTGTAAAAATACTCCTGTGATAAACATTACAGCCACGCTTATTCCAATATATGCCGCCACAGAAATCAGAATCTTGTGGTTGTCGCTGAGCTGTCCGATGGACATTGATGCGTATGTCTTATAGATTGTCTTCAGAATCGACAAAGCCGTCAGCAGAATCGCCTCAATGGTGTAGAGAATGTAAACAGGCTCATCACCGTACATTCCGAAAATATCTGCCAGCAATTCCCCTAAATCGCTGATACTTATACTTACACCTATGAGAATGAAAATCGAAATTACAGCTATAATACCGCTGATGATGACTACCACAAAAGCAGTAAAACCCTTTGCAGTAATCAGCTGCCACGGCTTAACGGGCAGAGTATGCATCAGGTAGCCCTCATCTCTCAGGAGACCTTTGTAGAATCTCTGCAGTATGATAAGGACGGTAGCTACGATAAGTGCCATGAAAACCCCCGCATATACGAATCCTGAAATCATTTGCAGTGTAGATGCAAAAGCGCTTTTTCCCGTCTCAAAAGCCTCCGACTGCATATAGAATTTATCTATCAACATGAATATAATCGCCATAATCGGCGTTGCCGCCCAAAGCACTCCTATCTGTCTGATAACCGAACGAAATTCGTATTTAATAAGCTTACCTGTCATAGCCTGCAACCCCCATTCTGAATGTGTCCTTGAACACATCGTCTATTGACTTTCCTTCTTTTTCTTTAATATCGTCCACTGCCTCGTGACGCACCACCTGGCCGTTTCTCAGGAAAACAACCTCATCCAGCACTCTCTCAATATCAGCAATGAGGTGTGTGGAAATTATCACTGTCCCCTCTTCGTTGTAGTTGTTGATGATGGTGCTGAGTATGTAGTCTCTTGCCGCCGGGTCCACACCTGCGATAGGTTCGTCCAGCAGATAGAGCTGTGCCTTTCTGCTCATAACCAGAATGAGCTGCACCTTTTCCTTGGTTCCCTTGGACATGTTCTTGATCTTTTCTTCGGTGCCTATGTTCAGAAGACCGCACATTTCCTCAGCCTTCTTTCTGTCAAAGTCCGCATAGAAATCCCTGAACATATCGAAAATGTCGCTGACCTTCATCCAGTCAGCAAAATATGTTCTGTCCGGCAGATAGCTCACTATGGATTTTGTATAAGGCCCCGGTTTTTCGCCGTCTATGAGCACACTGCCGAAAGTAGGCTCAAGAAGACCGTTCAAAATCTTTATCAGAGTGGTTTTACCGCTCCCATTAGGGCCCAAAAGGCCGATTATCTTACCTCTGCCGATTTTGAGGTTGACCGCATCCAGTGCTTTTTTACCGGAAAAGTTCTTTGTCAGGTCAAGACATTCTACTAGCATTTCTGTTTTCATTTATTATTAACCCCTTTCTCTTCTTCTTTTTTATGAATCATTTCTATGACGTCTTCGGCAGAATATCCGATAGCCGCCATTTCCCCTATGAATTTTTCCACATTCTGTTCCGCAAGTTTCCGTTTCATTGCCTCTATAAGCTTCTCATCGGAAGTTACTACGCGTCCTGCCGTCCTGTTGGTTATGAGAAAGCCGTCTGCTTCCAGCTCCGCCATGGCTCGCTGCATGGTGTTCCGGTTAACTCCGGCATCCTCCGCCAGATCCCTCACTGTAGGAAAAGGTCCTCCCATGGGGTATCTTCCTGCGATAATCTCTCGCAAAAGCTGCTCCTTAAGCTGCGGCCAGATAGGCCTGCTGTCATCAAGGTTCCATTCCACGCTGCCCATCCCCCTTTCTTTATTTATTGTCTTATGCACTTAAGACAATAACATCTTTAGAACTTGATGTCAAGAGTTTTTTGCATTAAGGAACTATATTGCAGGGCAGTTTATGCATTTTTTTCTGATGAAACCCGCAAACCGTTGAAATTAAAAACGAAATTGGAAAAAGAGTTTTTTGCCCTTTCTCGCCTATGCCCCAGCGGTGTTGGATATTCTTACTCTTCTTACAAAAAATATAGAAATTATTGCGGTCTCCCAATCAAAACAAGCGTCCCGGGATTCAAGACGCTTGTTTGTTTTTCCTATTTTGCTTTTTTTTATGCGGCTTGCAGCCGTTGGTGAGAAAAAAATGCATAAATGTCGTGGTCGGCTATGCCCTCTCCAGCAGCACTCCGGCCTTGAACAGGTCTCCATCTACCGTAAGCATAAATTCGCCGTTCATCAGCTTTGTCAGGTCCTTTGCGATGGCAAGGCCCAGGCCGCTGCCTTCGGTATTTCTGGAAGCATCGCCTCTTGTGAACCTTTCCATAAGCTCATCAGCAGATATGTTAAGCTGCTCACCGGAGATATTCTTAATTTCAAGCAGAACCTTGGAGTCTTCAGGACTGCTTATGTTCACATATACGCGGCTGCCTTCAAGTGCGTATTTGCTCACATTGCCAAGGAGGTTTTCTATGACACGCCACAGCAGCTGGCCGTCAGCATTTACGCGAACACCACCGGACGCTTTTCCATTCCCGCCGGCTGCACATCCATCGCCGCTGCTTTCTGCATCACCGGCTCCATCAGCACACGTGCCTTGACCAGACAGCTCATTCTTAACTATAACCGAAAGGGCCTTTGCCGACAGCTTCTGATCCATTTCGCCCAGACTTTGGCTTACCAGTGCATCAAGGTCTATTGAATCCATGTGAACAGGGATTGCACCGCTTGATGCCTTGGCCGCCTCAAACAGGTCTTCTGTCAGCACTTTGAGGCGCTGGGTCTTTTCATCGATAATATCAAGGTATTCAGACGCGTTAGGGCTGTCGAGACCTTCTGTCTTCAGCAGATCTATGTATGAAACCATAGATGTAAGCGGAGTTTTCAGGTCGTGAGACACGTTGGAAATCAGCTCCGTTTTCATGCGCTGGTTTTTAAGCTCGTTCTGTACAGCGATACCTGTTGCCTGTGAGATTTCATTGATATCTGCAGCCAGTCTGTCAAACTCGCCACGCACACCCTGAGCGTCTTCCTCCACAGGAATTTTCCAGTCGAGATTTCCGGCCTTAACCTGAGCCACACCCTCCTTGATTACCGTAAATTTCTTTACGATACGAGGTACGAAAATAAATATGAGCACTACCACAACAGGCAGTCCCAGCCAGGTTGCGCACAGAAATGCTCCTGCCACGAGGACACCTACAACCTTTGTCATAGTACCGTCGCTTTCCTTGAAAGCCCTCCTGATTCCGCCGAAAAAGCTGCGCAGTTTCCCGAATATCCATATCACAATTCCGCCAATTAAGGATTTTTCCCAGAACTTGTGAGCCTTAAGCTTCTTTATCAGAGGCAGGAAGCACAGCACGGTGAGCACAATGCAAGCTGCCATACCGGCAATACACAGCTTAATAATGAAATCATTGCTCGGTCCATACCGGTGATCATCTGCGATGGTGGGCACGAACACTTCCGTCCAGTAAATCATTGAAAACAGCTCAACCACAGGGCAGCACAGAGCCACTGCTGCCGTGGCAAAACCGCAGACACCTGCTATATGAATCTCCGACCAGAATCTGTCGAACCAGTTCAAGTGAATGTTTCCGTCTTCATTGCGAGAAAAGCGCCCGGTAAGAACAGAAAGCACCACCAGAGCCACCACCGCTATCACAGCCGCAACGACCGCCCATGTTAAGAGATTTGCAAGCATATCGCTGAAGGCGTTCATATCCGGTATATGTACAAACCACGAATTATAATCCGTCCATTCCTCTTCTCCGCCGGCTTCAAGATAACTTTCCAAATCCATCATAGATGCCAGACACACTCCCAGACTTGCCAGAATGCCGCAAGCCGTGCCGCTGACTACAGTCACAAGCCAGGCCAGGCCGTACAGCGTTCCCAGACCGCCCTTATTAGTATTTTTCAATTTTGTATCCAATTCCCCACACCACCTTTAAATATTTTGGATTTTTCGGGTCGATTTCGATTTTTTCCCTGATTCGCCTGATATGTACCGCCACGGTGTTTTCCGGGCTGTATGCCGGCTCGTTCCACACCGCCTCGTAAATCTGGCCGATGCTGAATACCCTGCCGGCGTTTTCCGTGAGAAACTTGAGGATGCCGTACTCGATAGGAGTCACGGTCACCTGCTCTCCGTCTACGGTTACCAGCTTCTGCCTGTCATCCACAGCGAGGCCCCCTGAGCAGTACACCCCTTCTGCCTGCTGCTGCCCTCCTGCGATGCTGCCCAGATTCACATATCTTCTTATCTGAGATTTGACCCTTGCTATTAGTTCAAGAGGATTGAAAGGCTTGGTCACATAATCGTCTGCACCCACATTAAGGCCGGTGATTTTGTCATAGTCTTCGGATTTGGCGGAAAGCATGATGATAGGAATGTTTTTTTCCTCCCTGATTTTCATGGTAGCCTGCACACCGTCCATATTAGGCATCATCACATCCATTACTGTCTCTTATACACATCTCCGAGCCCACGAGACGTAGAGGAATCT
>CALZOZ010000031.1 GCA_945828095.1 uncultured Clostridia bacterium | reverse complement strand
GGAGGCGCAGGCATATGACATTGCAGGAACTGATGGATAGAAACTACGAGCAGGGCTTGGAGCGGGGCTTGGAGCAGGGCCGCGCCGAGGGCGAACTGGAAGCCGCACGAAAGCTTGCCCGTGCCATGAAAGCAGACAGCGAGCCTGTTGAACGAATCAGTAGATATACAGGCCTTTCCGCAGACGAGATAGAGAGTCTGTAGGCCGTAAATATAGTTAAAATCCAAATATAGCATATAAAATAAGGAAGCACCGTATATGGGAGCTTCCTTTTATAATTGCAAGTTACATATTCTTATCAAAGGATGTTTTTGCAGCTACGATAATATCTTCGATGACCCTGAGCTGCTGCGGTGTGCTGCCAGCTTAACATGCCTTCTAAGGATGAACACTGTTTGCAAGATCATTTACTATGACACTAATGCTTTCAAGTTGTTTTGGGGTCAATCTTTTTAAATTAGAAATAATTCCCCTTAATTCTTGAGGATTCTTATTGTCAAGATCAAAAAATTCACTTGGAGAGACGCCAAGATACTCACATATATAGAAAAAACCTGACATTGAAGGAAGTGCCTTGCCGTTTTCAATGTAATTAATATAACCTGTGTTCTGACCTATCGATAAGCTCATTTCCCTGGCGGATACACCCTTTAATTCTCTAAGGGCCGCTACTCTTGCTGCAAAATATTCTTCATACATTTGTTCTTTATACATTTTATCACCGCCTTTTAAAATATTTTATCTAATATAAAGAGATTTATGACAGATTTAGTAGTCAATTAGGCTTGCAGTGTTAGATTAAATATGCTATAATCATATGAAATGACGGATTTAAAACGATACATTAATTGTTACATAAATATATCGGGCATTATAATATGCACATTTACGAATACATATTTCAAAGGGAAAGGAAAGGGCAGAACAGTAAAGATGGATTATCTGTTATTATGGATAGCTTCACATACACTAATTGTTTGTTTAATAGCTGGAACAATAGTGAGTGCCATTTGGATTTTGCTTTTCCATGAAAAACTTAAAATAAATATTTGGGTTGCACCAATTTTAGCTGTGGCTAATACTATAGCTGGATTAATCAGCGTAAAACTTTTTGCAGGGCTGGAAGCATGGGGGAATCCATTATCAAACGGTCAGAGTCTTTTTGGTTCTGTATTTTTGTTGCCGTTGTTTTATTTTGCGGGGACTAAAATAACCGGCAGGAAATATGCTGATGTGTTTGATGTTTTTCTCATGTGCACTATCACCACTTTGATTTTTGCACGGATAGATTGCATAATGAGCGGTTGCTGTTATGGAAAATATATTCCGGGAAGTGAGATGGTTAGATGGCCCACAAGAGAGATGGAAATAGTATTTCATATTATACTGCTTACGATTTTTTATCTTATGAATAAAAAAAACAAGCTGCCAGGAGCGACATGGCCATTATACATGGTATCTTATGGAGCGTTTAGATTTATAGAGGAATGGTTGCGAGTAGGAGATTCTGTGATTTGGGCATTCCATAGAGGACATCTTTGGGCGTTATTAAGTGTGATTATTGGAAGTTCAGTCTATTTGGAATTACGAACTAAAGCAGAACACAAGAAAGAATGTATACGGTGACTGGAGGAATTAGCAGATGATAAAGGGAGTCTTGAAGCGGATATTTGTTCAATTAATGACATTGGTTTTGGTGCTTACGTCAATTACCCTAATGGAACCGATAGGCGTTGCAGAGGCTGCTACAGAGGTGGCAGGACTGGCAGAGCAGTCGATAGGATTATCTCATGATGGGGTATCTAATGCTTCCTGGACGGCAAGCGGAACGACAATTATAGGAACTGCTACTGGAACAGCAGGTGGTTCCTGCAGTAGTGATAAGGCAACAACAACAAAGTTGACGATACAAAACAAAAAAGAATCGGACGCAATGTTGTCATTTGACATAGAAAAGAATTTGAACGGCGGAAGCTTTAAAATAGATGACAAAGAGTATACAGAGGGTATATTTAGCCAAGTAATTCCGGGTGGAGGAACCATAACGTTAACCCTTGAATCCCCTGAGGGAAAAGTTACATCAACAGTATCTTTATCGAATGTTTTATTGAAAGAAATAACTGGTGCAAATGTCACTTTCCATACTCCAGAATATGGTACATATACGGTAGATGGCTATAATGTAACTGCGGAGTTCACAAAGAATAAGGCTGCTGGTGAATCATATGTGTTGAACGTGACTTCAGTGAATAGCGGTTACAAGTTCGTTGGTTGGTATCAGAACGGAAATTTTCTGTCGGAAAACGGGACTTATGAACTAACGGCGGTTGGAGAATCTTCAATAGAAGCCAAATTTCTAGACCTGTCAGCACCTAGCTTGTCTGTGGGAGGTAAAAGATTTTTTGATTGGCAAGAGGCGATTGATGCAGCAAGCACTGGAAATGATAAAACCATTGTTGTTTTAAAAGACAGCGCAATAAATGAAGGCGAAACTTACACCATACCAAGTGGTGTAACATTACTTGTTCCATTTGATGATAAACATACATGTTATACTACGGAGCCTGAATTAGTGATAAGTGACTCACCGATGCCTCAACTACCAACAGAATATCGATGTCTTACTATTGAGGGGAACCTTATTGTAGACAGAGGTGGTGCAGTCAGTGTAAGTGCAAAACATCACGCAGGGCAAGGTAGTCCAGCCGGAAATGTTATAGGGCAATATGGACATATACTACTGAATGGAAATATTACACTAGAAGACGGTGCTACACTTTATGCTTATGGATATATAAACGGTCCTGGGATTGTGGAAGCAAGATCAGGCTCACATGTTTATGAATATTTCCAGATGATAGACTATCGTGGGGGTAGTGTAACCAGTAGTATGGTGCCAAATGAAAAGAAAGTATTCCCTTTTTCTCAATACTATGCACAGAATATTGAGTCTAATTTACGTGTGTTTCATGGAGCAGTAGAAACTCTCATAACATCTGTAAATATGAAATGGGTTGGCTCGACAACTGCGGGAGTACCGTTTATCGGAGAAAATGGCCTTTTTTCGATAACGGAGAGCGGAGGATATTTTGAAAAAAGCTATAACAAGGTAACCGATAAATTAGATGTGGCTATTCATGGGAGTGCAAAAATAAATCCAATAACAATTGATATGATAGCTACAGTTAATTCTGGAGATTATGTCTTACCTATTACGAACAGCTTAGCCATTAAGATAGAATCTGGGAAATTTTTAGTTACACAGGACATTTCTTTGCTTCCAGGTGTTGAACTGACCGTAAATAACGGTGCAGAATTGGAAATTGCAGAAGGAAAAGCAATGTACGTCTATGACCGAGAGGAATGGGTTGGAAAAAAGTTTGTTTACAACAATGCAGATTTACGCCCTGCTCTGTATGCTGTTTCTAGAGATAACCCAACAAATTCACCACGCAATTCATCCTCGTTACAAGATGCAAAGATAGATGTGAATGGAACCTTGATTGCGACTGGTGGTATCCACACAACTGTAAGTGGTGCGAATATTACTAGTAGCGAAGGAACAGGAAAAATACAAATTGTATCGGATCAGGTAGAACATAGTTTATATGAATACAGACAAAGCGACTCTACATATGTTCCGGTTGACATCACTGGCATGAAGCTAATAAATGCAGACGGTTCATATACTGAAACCGCAACAGCTGCAGCAGGTAGCGTATATGATTATATAGACGGTGAATGGGGATTAAGCGGAGCAGCAAGGTCACCAAAGGCGGATATCTTAAGCGGAACATATGAAACTCCACAGACTATTACCTTAAAGACCAGTACAAGTAATGCTGATATTTACTACACAAATGATGGAACTGAACCTACTACAGGCAGTACTAAATATACTGGACCTATAGAGGTTAGTGGAGAGCAGGGCAAAGAGAAAAAAACAGTTATTAAGGCCATAACTGTAAAAAATGGATTAGAAAACAGCCCGGTTACAAACCTGGAATATGTTATTAAGATTCCGCATGAGCACAGTTGGTCAATCGAATGGAGTCACAATGGAACTCACCATTGGCATGATTGTACTAATGCAAATTGTTCAGCCGTATTGGAAAGTGAAAAAGATAAGTATGGAGAACATACATTAGTAGATTATTCCCAGGTCATCCCGGCTACTTGTACAACTAAAGGAATGACCGCTGGCAATAAATGTTCAGTATGCGATGCGATTATAACCCCTCCGGCAGAAATACCGGCGTTGGGACATACAGAAGTCATTGTTCCTGCTGTAGCAGCAACATGTACGGAAACAGGCTTGACAGAAGGAAAGACGTGCTCAATATGTGGTGAAACCTTAATCGCACAGGAAGTCATTCCTGCACTGGGACACATAGAAGTAGTTGACGAAGCGAAAGAACCTACTTGTACAGAGACAGGCCTTACAGAGGGAAAACACTGTTCAGTATGTAATACAGTTTTGAACACTCAGGAAACTGTTCCAGCAAAGGGGCATACTGAGGTCATTATTACGGGTAAAGCAGCAACATGTACAGAGAAAGGATTAACAGACGGAAAGAAATGCTCAGTTTGCGGAGCTGTTCTTGAAGAGCAGGTAGAGATTGCAGCACTCGGACATACAGAAGTGATTGATGCAGCAGTGCCGGCAACTTGTACCGAAAAAGGCAAGACCGAGGGTAAGCATTGTTCCGTATGCAATGAAGTGCTTGTTGCGCAGGAAGAAACTGAAGCTTTAGGCCATGACTGGCAAACTGATGCAGACAACCCTAAAGTTGATGCTACATGTACCAAAGATGGACATGAAGCAGGAATGAAATGTTCACACTGCAATGCGATCCAGGCGGGAGCGACAATTCCTGCAAAGGGACATACCAATGAAATAATAGCCGGCAAGGCGGCAACTTGTACAGAAGCAGGCTTGACAGAAGGAAAGAAATGTTCAGTTTGTGGTGAAATTATAGATGAACCTACGGTTATTCCTGCACTGGGACACATAGAAGTAGTTGACAAAGCGAAAGAACCTACTTGTACAGAGACAGGCCTTACAGAGGGAAAACACTGTTCAGTATGTAATACAGTTTTGAACACTCAGGAAACTGTTCCAGCAAAGGGACATACTGAGGTCATTATTCCGGGTAAGGCAGCATCATGTACGGAGACCGGATTAACTGACGGAAAGAAATGTTCGGTTTGCGGATATGTTATTGAAGCGCAGAGAGAGATTGCAGCCCTTGGACATACTGAGCTAGTTGATGTAGCAGTGCCTGCAACTTGTACAGAAAAGGGAAAAACAGAAGGCAAACATTGTTCCGTTTGTGGTGAGGTACTTGTTTCACAGGAAGAAACTGAAGCTTTAGGCCATGACTGGCAAACTGATGCAGACAACCCTAAAGTTGAAGCTACATGTACCGAAGATGGACATGAAGCAGGGATGAAATGTTCACGCTGCAATGCGATTCAGGCGGGAGCGACAATTCCTGCAAAGGGACATACCGAGGAAATAATAGCCGGCAAGGCGGCAACTTGTACAGAAGCAGGCTTGACCGAAGGAAAGAAATGTTCAGTTTGTGGTGAAATTATAGATGCACCTACGGTTATTCCTGCACTGGGACACATAGAAGTAGTTGACGAAGCGAAAGAACCAACTTGTACAGAGACAGGCCTTACAGAGGGAAAACACTGCTCGGTATGTAATACTGTTTTGAAAGCTCAGGAAACTGTTCCGGCAAAGGGACATACTGAGGCCATTATTCCGGGTAAAGCAGCAACATGTACGGAGACAGGCTTGACCGAAGGAAAGAAATGTTTAGTTTGCGGAGATGTTATTGAAGCGCAAACAGAGATTGCAGCCCTTGGACACACAGAAGTGATTGATGCAGCAGCGCCTGCAACCTGCATGGAAAAAGGTAAGACTGAGGGTAAGTATTGCTCCGTTTGTGGTGAGGTGCTTGTTGTACAGGAAGAAACTGAAGCTTTAGGCCATGACTGGCAAACTGATGCAGACAACCCTAAAGTTGAAGCTACATGTACCGAAGATGGACATGAAGCAGGGATGAAATGTTCACGCTGCAATGCGATTCAGGCGGGAGCGACAATTCCTGCAAAGGGACATACCGAGGAAATAATAGCCGGCAGGGTGGCAACCTGTACAGAAGCAGGCTTGACAGAAGGAAAGAAGTGTTCAGTTTGTCAGGCAATAATAGTTGCTCCTACTGTGATCCCTGTACTGGGACATACGTATGGTGAATGGACGACGGTAAAGGAATCAAACTGCACAGAAAAAGGAGTTAAAACTAGAACCTGCTCTGTATGTCAAAATGTAGAACAACAGGATATAGAAATCAATCCTAATAATCACATCTGGGCAAGCGAGTACACTGTTGATAAAGACGCAAGTTGTAAGGAAACTGGAAGCAGGTCCATACATTGTACGAAGTGCGACGTCCGAAAGAATATTGAAGAAATAGCAAAACTGAATCATATATATGGTGAATGGATAATTACTAAAGAGCAAAGCTGCACTGAAAATGGAAGCAAGAAGCAGATTTGTAAAGCTTGCTCATATGAAAATATTGAAGAAATCCCTGCACTTGGACATACAGAAGTAGTTGACGAAGCGAAGAAACCTACCTGTACAGAGACAGGCCTTACAGAGGGAAAACACTGCTCGGTATGTAATACTGTTTTGAAAGCTCAGGAAACTGTTCCAGCAAAGGGGCATACCGAGGTCATTATTCCGGGTAAGTCAGCAACATGTACTGGAACAGGATTAACCGACGGAAAGAAATGCTCGGTTTGCGGAACTGTTCTTGAAGCGCAGACAGAGATTGCAGCCCTTGGACATACTGAGGTAGTCGATGCAGCCGTACCGGCAATTTGTACAGAAAAGGGAAAAACAGAAGGCAAACATTGTTCCGTTTGTGGTGAGGTACTTGTTTCACAGGAAGATACTAAGGCTTTAGGACATGACTGGAAAACTGATGCAGACAACCCTAAAGTAGAGGCTACATGTACCGAGGATGGTCATGAGGCAGGAACAAAATGCACACGTTGCGGTAAAACCCAGCAAGGAGAAATAATTTCCGCTAAGGGTCACACAGAAGAAATCATAGCCGGAAAGACAGCAACATGTACAGAGCCGGGGTTGACAGACGGAAAGAAATGCTCAGTTTGTCAGGCAATTATAGTAGCTCCTACAGTTATTCCTTCAACAGGACATAGCTTTGAAAACGGAAGATGTAAGGTTTGCGGAGAAATCAAACCGGGATTACCGTCTGGCGGTGGCGGTGGAACAGTTTTACCACCTATACATGACACCGATAATGAAGAAATTGTAGTTAATAAAAAGAACGACACGGAACAGACTACTACAGCTAAGACTGGTGCTACGACAGAAGAAAATAAAGATGGTAAGTTGTACGCCAATACTGACATTGATAAAGAAATTGGCGGAGAAATAGTTGAAAAAGCTGTTGCAAATAATTCTGTTAAAATAGTAATTCAGGCCAAACCGGCTGACAATACCGAAAATGTTTCGGTGACTGAAGTCAAAATGCCTGTGGAAACTGTAAAAGCAATTGCAAAAGAGACAGAAGCCGTGCTGATAATGGAAACACAGCATGCAGAAGTAGCCTTTGATAACAAAGCGGTTGAAACAATCGCGGAACAGTCAAAGGGAGACACGGTTTCAATACTAGCAGAAATTATCCCTGAAGAAAACAGAACCGAGGAGCAAAATAAAGCTGCAGGCGATAATGGTGTAGTAATTGAACTAAAGGTTCAACATAGCAACGGTACTGTATCAAAGTTCAATGGTGGAAAGGTAACTGTGACCATGCCGGTACCAGATGAACTGTATGGCAAAAAAATAAAAGCAGTTTATGTAGACACTGATGGAACATATACAGTAGTACCTGGCAAAATAATTTTACGTGATGGGAAAGAGTACTATGAATTTACAACAGAGCATTTCTCGTCATATGTTCTCGTAGAGGAAGAGTCTGCAGATACACTAATCAGTAATCAGAATGAGGAGTTTGCCAAAATTGAACAGGGAATAAAGGCAACAACCATTAAACTTAAATCATCTGTAACAGCGAAAGGCAATATCCGCCTTAGCTGGGTAAAATCCAAAGGGTATAGGGTGGATTATTATCAGGTATTTCGTTCTACAAAAAAAGGAAGCATTGGAAAGAAAGCGTTCTATGTCAGCAGCGATGGAACAAAGACTTATTATGTTAACTCGAAGAATCTGAATGCTGGAAAGCGTTATTATTATAAGGTTCGTGGAGTTCGTAATATCAACGGCAGAAAGTATTACACGAAATGGTCCAACGTATCATCAAAGGTTGCTGCTTAAAATGATATTATGGCCGGAGCCATGATATATAGATTCATCAACAAAAAAATTATTATAAGAAAGGGAGAAGAAAATGAAGAAACTATTATGTACAATTCTTATGACGGCATTGATAGTTTGCATGATGCCTGCTATGGCGTTTGCAAACACGCCTGCTAAGACATGGGATGATAATGGAAAATTCAAGGTTGAACTGAAATCAGGTCAGACAGATGCATTTGCAGAAGTATATGATGACTACTCAGTATTTGCAAAAGTTGTTGGAACGACTGTCGATGCTGCCAGCGTTACAGCCACCGCAACAATGAAAAATGTTGCAAGCCTTGGTGTAGACGGCGAAAGAACACATTCAATCACACTGAATACAGGTATCAGCGGAAAGGCTGAAATATCGTTAACTCAACATTTTCCAAATATCTTTGCTTTTAGTGGAGCTACTGTAAATGGAAAGGTTGATGGCAATTCATTTACATATACTATTTCAGCCGTTAATAAAGCAGCAGATCAGGAAAATAGTAAGGATGTATATACTTGCACTGCAACTCCAACAGACGTTGAAGAGGTTCGTACAGCATGGCATGCTTTGGCTGCAAAGGTTACTGCAACAACGGATGCTGATAATAGTAGAATAGTAATACCTGCAGGGACATATCTTCAGATTGGAAATGAGAGACTCATTTTCGATGAACAATGCACTGTTGATCCAAGCAGTCAGGCAGGGGGAGCAGGAACTGAGACAGCAATAAGAGATGCGGCAAGACTTGTTACAGATGCTTTAGATGCTAAGGCAAACATAGAAATGTATTTGCCTCAGGGAAGTGTACTTCAGATTGGTGGTTCGATTGCAACTTTAAATAAATCACTTTACATCAGAAGCGATCTTACCCTTGCAGATGGACAGTTAGCTTCCCTCAGGGATGCTGATAACATTGTTGTGATGATTGTTAATCTTGTTGGTATGGTTAATACTGCAGTGGGAAATGTAAGTGGCAGAAATGTAAATGTAGCTATTCTCAGCAAATGTGAAGTAACTGTTAATAACGAAAAGGTGCCATATGCATACGGGGATACCATCGTTTTACCGAGTGATCCACAGGTACCTTCAGGACAGAGATTTGTTGGCTGGTATAATGGAGATACAAAAGTTGAAGCCAATTCAGCTGTAACATCAGATATGACTTTAACCGCAAGATTTGAAACAATTTCCTCTCCAGGCGGCATCCCGTCAATTCCAACCGCCCCAACCGACAACGTAACCAACTCCGGTACTGCGGGAACAGATAACGCAACTACAAGCGCTGACCTTAGCGGAAGCACTTCCACAAGCAACGGTACTACATCCGCTACAGTGGACAAGACCACAGCTGACAAGATCGTTGACAAGGCAGTTGCTAACAAGTCAGAAGAAATCGTAATCGATGCAACAGCTAACTCAACAACAGCTTCAAATTCAACAACAACAGCACAGGTAACAATCCCTACAGACACTCTGGGAGCAATCGCAGAGAAGACTGAAGCAGATGTTACAATCAAGACTGACGTTGCAGAAGTTAAGCTTGACAACACTTCAGCTGCAGCAGTAGCTGAACAGGCTGAAGGCGACACAGTTCAGATTATTGCTGAGAAGGTAGCAGAAGAAACAGATAAGGTTGAATTCGAACTTAAGGTTGTATGCTCAGGCGGTAAGGTAATCAGCGACTTCAAGGGCGGTAACGTAGCTGTAACAGTAGCTCTTCCTAAGGCAATGGCTGAGAAGAAGGTCGTATGCGTATACATCGACGACAATGGTCACATGAGCAAGGTAGAAGGCCAGAAAAACGCTGACGGTACATATACCTTCGTAACTGGTCACTTCTCATCCTACGCAATCCTTGCAGAAGAGGAAGCAGATGCAGCAATCGCAGCACAGAAGGAAGCAATCAAGAACATCAAGATTAAGCTTACATCCAAGCAGGTAAAGACAAAGGCCGGCAAGAAGGCAGTAAAGATTACCTGGACTGCAGCTTCAGGAGACAAGGTTCTCGATGGAGTAGAAGTATTCCACTCAACTGAACGATACAAAGGCTATGGTACTGAGCCTTTCTACACTTCCACAAAGGGAGGAAATAAAGGTTCATACACCAACACCAAGAGCCTGAAGAAGGGAACCAAGTACTACTACAGAGTACGTGGCTATGTATTAGTTGATGGACAGAAGGTATACACCGACTACTCAACTAAGGCATGGAGAACGGTAAAATAAAGAGGAGACTAGTTTCCTCACACAACTAAATTCGTTAAAAACCAGAACTTTTCTGATTTTTAAATTCTCCGGACACCGAGGTGCGCACACGCCTCGGTGTCTCCATTTGCATGACAGGAAGGCTGCTTTCCCTGGTATACGAAGTTAATCCCTCTAAAAACTCCCCAAAACCCTTTACAATTCACCACAATTGTATAAAATATAAATAACACCTTTTGCTGACAAGGAGAATAGAATGAAGGATTTCCGCGAGCAAATCAACTATAAACAAGTGCTGGATGCCATGTTTGATGACCTGGCCATTGTGGATGAGAAAGGAATTCTCATCTACGCAACCGAGGGATTTGAGAAGCAATACAATGTAAAAAGAGAAGATGTTATCGGCAAGTCCGTAGACGAAATAGAAAAGGAGAAGACATTTAATCCGTCCATAGCCAAGAAGGTTTTTGAAGCCGGGGAGCAGGTTATAATGTCCCATAAGAACAAAAAAGGAAACTATGTAATTGTTATCGGGCTGCCTGTATTCGATGAAAACGGAAAAATCGAATATGTTGTCAGCTATTCGCCTACATCCAAGGAAATCACATCCTTGCAGCAGGAGAGAGTCAGACTGCTTGAAAAGCTGGAGGAATACCAGCAGGCCCTGAGCGAACTGCAGAATGAGTTTGGTGCTTTGAAGGAAGGAAAGAAGCTGGTGCAGGGCTCCGGCAGAGCTATAGAGAGTATTAATAAAATTAAGGGCTATGATGTAAGCGTACTATTTACAGGCGAATCTGGTGTCGGAAAGACAACCTACGCCAAGTATCTTCACGATAACGGAACCAGATCCGGAGGCCCGTTTGTAGAGATAAGCTGCGGTGCCATACCAGAGAACCTTCTGGAAAGTGAACTGTTTGGATACAAGAAGGGCTCTTTTACAGGTGCAAGCGCTGAGGGTAAAGTCGGGCTTATCGAGATGGCTAATCGCGGAACTCTTTTTCTTGACGAGATCGCAGAGCTGCCGTTAAAGCTCCAGTCTAAACTCCTTAAGGTGCTGCAGTCCCATAAAATTATGCGAGTAGGTGACACAAAAGAAATTGAAGTGGACTTTCGTCTCATAACTGCTACCAACAAGGATTTAAAGCAGATGGTGGCAGAGGGCACATTCAGAGAGGACCTTCTTTACCGTATCAATGTGATTACCATCGATATTCCGCCTCTTTGTAAACGGCCGGAGGACATAATGACGATGACAAAATATTTCGTAAGCAAATTTAACCTTAAATACGCCGTTGAAAAAAATCTGTCTCCTGACTGTATCAAAGCACTTTGCGCTTACAGGTGGCCGGGTAATATCAGAGAACTGGAAAACACCATGGAGCATCTGGTGATTATGAGTGAGGGAGATGTGATCCGTAAAGAGGATCTCCCGCCGGAAATTCTGGGCGGCGATTACTCAGATAAGAAATATTTCGAGCTGGGCGAAAAGAATTTAAGCGAAATGATGCGTGAATACGAAAAGATGATTTATGCCCAGGCGGTAAATGAATACCGCACATCGGTAGATGTGGCAAAGGTTCTGGGTGTCAGCCAGCCTACTGCTGCCAGAAAGATACGAGAATACATAAAAGAAAGCAACTAATTTTCCTAAAAAAATGTGCATAGTAGTCAATTTTGAATAATATTATTCAATTTTGACTACTATTTTTTGTTGCCTTTAACTCCATAATTGCCCTAAAAGTTGAAATTTAGCGAATTTTGTCCATTGGTACGGAAATTGCTTTAATTTTATCAAAAGAAAAAATGCGGAGGCATACTATGGATAAAATAAAAATACTGGTAATTAACGACGAAGGCGAAGATATTGCATTGGAGGAGTCTGTCCTCGCAGAAGCATTTGGCACAAAGCCGGCCAACCTTGAAGTGAAGTACATTCCGGCTACGGAAAAGGCAGCCGTTGATGCCGCACTTCCTGAAGCCGCAGGTGTTATCACTGTTTATACAGAATTTGATGAGGCAGTGTTGAAGAATATGAAGAACTGCAAGGTTATCGCAACTCAGACTATCGGAATCAACACCATAGACCTTAAGGCAGCTTCAGAACAGGGCATTTGCGTTACTAACGTTCCGGACTACTGCGTTGAAGAAGTTGCGATGCATACAGTAACACTTGCTTTATCTGCAGCAAGAAAGGTTACAATCTATGACAGAATTGCAAGACAGAAGGTCTGGAATGTAGACGATATTTACAAATATGGACAGCTTCACCGTCTGCAGGGACAGACTTACGGCATCGTCTCTTTCGGAAATATCGGAAAGCGTGTTGCTGCCCTCATGAAGGAATTCGGTATGAAGGTCATTGCTTATGATCCGTTCCTGCCTGCAGATGTATTTATAGAATATGGAGTAAAGAGAGCAGAATCATTAGAAGAACTATTTGCAGCATGCAATATGATTTCTCTTCACACCCCGCTTACTCCTAAGACAGAAGGTATGATCGGCTATGATTTAATGGCAAAGATGCCGGAGGGCGGTATTCTAATCAACACATCAAGAGGCGGAATCGTTAAAGAAGAAGAACTTGCAAGAGCACTAAAGGAAGGCGTTTTAGGCGCAGCTGCTGTGGATGTAATCATTGATGAAACAAACTTTGACAGCCCGCTTTATGAGCTTGAAAACTGCATCATTACACCGCATGTAGCTTACTACTCGGAAGAAGCTCTGGAAGAATGCAGAATCAAAGCCGCTCGCATGGTTGGAGATGTACTGGGAAGGCATTGCGTTCCAAAATATTTAGTAAATAAGGATGTAATCGGCAGAACCAAAGAAGCTTTAGCGTAGATAATTTTTAATAGAGAGATGGAGGTATAGAATGAAACATCAATTTATTGCAAAGAGGTATTGGAAGGATCAGAGCACTGCCATGGGCCAGTCTGACGTAATGGCAAAATCTTTCAATGATGTTATCAATCTCAGCCTGGGTGACCCGGATCTGATAACTCATGATTACATCATTGACAATGCATTTGCGGATGCAAAGAGGGGACATACAAAGTATACTGATTTCCGCGGAGACCCTGAGCTTCGTCAGGAAATCATCAACTACTACAAGGAAGAGTACAACATGGATGTTAAAGATGAAGAAATTTTCGTCTGCGCATCAGCTTGCCTTGGTATGTACTTGGCTTTAGAAGCCATCATCGACGATGGAGATGAAGTAATACTTCAGGCACCGTACTTTACACCTTATCCTCAGCAGGTTGAACTGGCAAGAGGTATTCCTGTAGAACTTCCTACATATGAGGAAGAGGATTTCCAGATTAACATCGAAAGACTGGAAAGCCTGATTACAGAAAGAACAAAGGCTCTGGTTATCAACTCACCAAGCAATCCGACAGGAAACTGCCTGACAGTTGAAACTATGGAAAAGATTGCAGAAATCGCAGTTAAATACGACTTAGTAGTTATTGCTGACGATATCTACACATCCTTCAGCTATCAGAATCCATTCGTTCCGTTCGCATCTCTTCCGGGAATGCAGGAAAGAACAATTATCCTGAACTCTTTCTCCAAAAACTTTACAATGACCGGATGGAGAGTAGGTAACATTATCGCTCCGGATTACATTATCCAGGTAATCCAGCAGATCAACGAAAACGTAGTATTTACTGCTCCGTCTATCTCTCAGAGAGCAGGTATCTACGCACTTCGCAACAGAAAAGAGATTCAGCCGCCGATGATTGAAGAATACAGAAAGAGAATGTTCTACGCTGCAGAGAGAATCAATCAGATTCCAAAGCTTTCTGTAATTTATCCGCCAAAGGGCAGCTTCTACCTGTTCATGAACATTAAAGAGACAGGCCTTACCAGTGTGGAAGCAGCAGACCTTATACTCAAGGAAGCACATGTACTTATGCTCCCTGGAGATGCATTCGGCAAATGCGGCGAAGGCTACATCAGAATAGCTTGTACTGTCAATGTGGATACTCTTAAAGAGGCATTTGACAGAATCGAAAAGATTGCTTTATTCAAATAAGAATAAGTCATAAAAAATAAAAGAGGAGAATAAAGATGGAAAACAAAAACGTTAGTTCTGCAGCAGAAAATGCTGTATTAGAACAAGACGCGGAGGTTACCGCGGTAGATCTTAAACCGGTAGAAAAGAAATACATCTGGAAGTTTGTATTAGCTTCCCTTATCGGTGCATTCCTGTTCCTGGTACCGATTCCAAGCGGTACAACCTTTACTATTCCTATCGGAATTGTTATCAACTGGGTTTCAGGACTCTTAACGCTTGAAACAATCAGCTTAGAAGAAGTTGCTGTACTCGCATTTATCACATTCTCAACTATTGTAACTATTATCAACATGATCTTTAAGCCGGACTTTATTCAGAAGAGAGAGCCGCTGAAGAAATTGTTCACTCCGGCTCCGCTGTACTTTGTCAGCAGAATTATCGGCCTTGTTGTAGTTTACATGGTTTACTTCGGTTTCGGACCGGAAATGATCAGATCAGGAGCTACAGGCGGATCAATGCTCGGTGTATCAGCTACACTGGTATCCGTAGTACTTTGTATCGCTTTCCTGATGCCGCTTCTTACAGACTTCGGTATCATGGAATTCGTAGGCGTACTTATTCGTAAAGTTGTTCGTCCGCTGTTCACAGTACCTGGACGTTCTGCTATCGACCTTATGACTTCATGGCTTGGAACTTCCAATGCTGCAGCTATCTTAACAACTCGTCAGTATGAAACTGGTTTCTACAGTGCGAGAGAAGCTGCTACAATTTCAATGAACTTCTCATTCGTATCAATTCCGTTCTGCTACGTTATTGCAAAGCTTATCGGCGTAGATGAAAAGTTCACTATTTTCTACATAATCAACCTTATCTGTGGTATTATACTGGCTATGATTATTCCTAGAATCCCGCCTCTGCGCAATATTCCTGATACATATGATGAAATAGCAGGAAAGCAGATCAATGAAGAAGTTCCTGAAGGCGTCGGCAAGATGAAATGGGCTCTTAACCTGGCAGGACACAGAGCTGAAAGTGCTACAGGAAAGGGCGTTCTCAAGTCCGGACTTCATGTATATTCCAGCATGTTCTTTGACCTTATCCCAATCGTTATGGCATGGGGTACAATCGTACTGATTCTGGTAGAGTATACACCGATTTTCGATATCATTGCAACACCATTCGGATGGTACATGGACCTCTTAGGAATTGAAGGTGCCAATGAAATCGCACCAACTGCATTAGTAGGATTTGCTGACATGTACATTCCACCACTTATGCTAGCTGATTTCCCTATTGAAAGAACCAGATTCATCATGGGTGCTGCATCATTACTTCAGATTATCTATATGACTGAAGTTGGTCTTATCGTAATCAAGTCAAGAGTACCGGTAAATGTTGGTCACCTTTTCGCAGTATTTATTGAGAGAACAATTCTCGCAATTCCACTGGTTACAGTGCTTACTAACTTACTGGTAACATTTTAACTGACAATAGAAAGCCTTACTAATCATAAAAAAAGGGGCTGCCGGCCCCCATTGATTCCAGCCCGCGTCTGATGATGCGGGCTTTCTCCTTTTGTTTTAGCTTTCTAACTTTATTCGGTTGTTTGAACAATGTTTTAGTTTTACCTGCATTTGTTATCGGCGTTGTACAATTTGACCTGAAACGAGTTTTTTTACAACATGACACTTACATCGGCCTTTAAATCATAGCTAAAAGCCGTGAATGTTGTACTTATTTTTGATTTGCAGAATTTTTACAACATAAAATTAGATTACGTTGTAAAAATAACTCGAACCTCGGATTTGTTACAACACTACGACCATAAGACGGTCTCCAAATGCTTTGGGAAAGGTGTGATGTTGTAAAAATAGTGTCTTTTTTGATTTTTCTACAACATCGGACATTGCATGGGTCAAACCACCGAAAAAGTAAGAGAACCGTCATTTTTGTTCTTTTGTCAGCTTATCCAGATACGCAACCCACTTAATAGTCATCCTCGAATCAGGCTGCGGCTTGATGTAGTAAAGCTGTTTCTTATGATAAATATCAAAATGGTTTCCCACAGAGGCCGGGAAGCCTTTAATTACGGAAGTCGATTCGGTAAACTCTAAAGGCTCGCCACAGCATGTGCCTGTGAAGCGGATGTTTTCACGGTCCATGGTGATATGGCCCTGGCCTGCCTTCATATCCATATATCCGTCAGAATCGGTGGTGCCCACGAGGCAGTCCGTTTCCAGCGGAGTGTCTAGATCTATGAGGTTTTCCTGCCAGAAGAACCAGTCGTTTATTCTCTCAAAAGGCCCTCCGTTAAGGCGATACTTTTCATCCAGACGGGAACTGAATCCGCACCTTAGGCAGGTTATGGAGTGGTCATCAGAAACAGTTTCGAATTCTGAAAGACATTCAGGACATTTATATAATATTCCGTCAAGACCCAGAGCAGGTGATTTGCATTTATATGTTACATCTGTAAGAACTGCGTCTTCGTCATGCAGAATGGCCTTGTCCAGCACGGCGTTTATTTCGTCGATGGTCATAGCCGCAAGGTCAGATGAATCTATGAGCTTGGCACTGGTGACTTCGATGCGTCCAGGGCGGGCACCGGCCTTGCCCCATTTAGGCAGAGTCTTGTAAGCACCGTTTTCGCAGATGGTGTAAACGCTGACACCTAGTTTTTTAATCAGTTCGGCGGTTCCGTCGGTTACCTGCAGGGAGTGTCCGAAGCAGCTGAGACGGCCCTCCGGGAAAATGACTATAATATTACCGGACTCTTTTGCACGCATGATGTTCAGAATGGTTTTTACATCGGGGCAGAACATTTTCTTTGGAATTACATGCATGATTTCAAGCAGGCGGCGGATTTTTGGCTTTGCCATGAAGTGCTGGCTCACCACGAAGGTAGGTCTGTGAGGAAACAGAGCGACGGCCACCAGCAAGAAGTCTATATTGGACACGTGAGGACATACCACGATGGATGGCGTTTCGATGTCACGTATGCCGGACCGGTCGTAGGTAGTATGAAGTCTGAATTTCAGATAAGGTGCTATTATCAGGCTAGCCAGATAATACAGAAAGGGGTTTGGCTTCTTTATAACCTTTTTCGTCGTCTTTTCGCTCATTTCGCGGACCTCTTTTCTATCCTTTTTATATTTCTCTCGTTCTAGCAAAAGTATACCAATTACAGGACACCTTGGCAAGGCAAAAGCAGTTGACGGAATCCGTAAAAAAATATAAATTTAAAGTGAGGGTTTTTGCCGGCAGAAACGACTAAGAGATGAGCAAGCAGTTCGGAGGGTACCATGGACAAAAGCGCGCAAAGCTACCGCCGCTTTCTTGACGGCGACGACGATGCACTGGGGGAAATCGTCGATTTGTATCGAGAGGGGCTTATTTTATTTATATACAGGTATGTTGCAAACCTTGCAGACGCAGAGGATCTGGCGGAGGATGTTTTTGTCGAGCTCATAGTCAATCCGGAAAGGTATGGCTTCCGCTCATCACTGAAGACCTATATCTTCACTCTGGGCAGAAACAAGGCTGTGGATTTCGTGAGAAAGCAGTCAAGAATCAGACCGGTCCAGAATCCGGATGAAAGGCTGGCAGAGCTTGCAGACCTCCATACGCTGGAGTCCCATGTAATCAGAGGCGAGGAAAACCGCAGGCTATACGAGGCGCTGGACAGTTTAAAAGATGACTATCGCACAGCGCTGCATCTGGTATACTTCGAGGAGCTTTCCTATAAGGAGGCGGCAGGGGTAATGAAAAAGACTCCGAAACAGCTGGAAAATCTGGTGAGCCGCGGGAAGAAAGCGGTGAGAGAGCTCATGGGCGAGGAGGGTATTTAGTTGAAAACGAGAGATGAATTTATTAGAAGCGTCCGGGAAAAGAGTGAAATCGCCATGGCCGAAAAAGAGGCAGCCCGGGCTGAGAAAAAGATAAAGAAAAAGAAAATAATGAGTTGGTCGGCGGCTGCGGCGGCATGCCTCGTTATTGCAGTGAGTGCTGGGAGTATCGGAAACATAGGGAGCATGTTTAAAACAGGAGTTGATGGCATTGATGCGGCAGGAACAATAAATGTTACTGATATGGATGGTACAGCCAGCACTGCAGAGCGGGGAGGTGCATCAGCCACAGATTCATATAGCAGCGAAAGCAAGAATCTCTATATGCTTCCTGCAGGAATTGTTCTGGAGGACATTGTGAATGACAGCAGAACAGAAATCAACGGAGAGGGTGTAGCAGAATATATGGACTGGTTCTATAACCTTCCTGACGAAATGAAGCTGACCACAGAAGAATATGAAGAAGAATGTGAGAAATCGGAGCCGGAAAGGACGGTCCGTTACAGGTTTACCATGGATTTGAGCCTCGGCGAGGACAAAGAGGGCGTTGACAGAATCTTTTACATCGTAGACGGGGTGGAGCTGCCATAGCCCTCCTTGCCGGGCCGGTCAGCAGCGGCAGGTAGCGGCTGCGGAATTCCATGAAAGGAGTATATATGAGATATATAATAAAGAAAATTTTCGCACTGACTGTGTGCATGTGCCTGATTGTTTCATTGGCGGCATGCGGACATGAGAATGAGTCAGAGATTTCTGAGCTGTCAGCAGAGATATCCCAGGAAGAGAAAAAACAGGACGATAAGGAAATTGAGGAGGCAGTTAAAAATCTGGAGAAGATGAAGGATACAAGCAATAAGGTAAAAAATGTTTCCATGGAGCTTTTTAAGGAGAGCGTTTCCGAGGGGAAAAACAGCATGATTTCGCCCGTTTCCATACTCATGGCTATGGCAATGGCAGAAAACGGAGCAGCATCAGGCAGCAGGACGCAGATAGAAAAGGCTTTCGGGTGTACCACAGAGGAGCTTTCCGACTGGCTAAAAAACTGGATGACTTCCCTCAAGACAGGGCGGAACACGAAAATGAATGTGGCCAACTCCTTCTGGTTCAGAGATGCGGAGGGGCTGAAAGTAAAAGAAAACTACCTTAAGACCATAAAGGCCTGCCTTGATGCACAGGCTTATAAGGCTCCTTTAGATGCCGGAACGAGAGATGAAATAAACAACTGGTGTGATGAAAACACCTACGGCATGATTAAAAAAATAATTCAGGAAATAAGCCCTGAGGATATGGCCATAATCATTAATGCTACAGCCTTTGAAGGCGCATGGCTTGTGCCTTACGAGGAATATCAGATAGAAGAAGGTGAAAGTTTCTATACTGAAGACGGCTCTGAGGAAAAGGCCGATATGCTCTATTCTGAGGAAGGATTTTATATAGAGGGAAAGATAGGAGATAATAAGGTTACAGGATTTAAAAAATCCTATAAGGACGGTTACAGCTTCGTTGCTCTGCTGCCGGAGGAAGGAACAGCCGCGGCAGACTGCGTTAAAGACCTTGACGGAAGTACCTTCAGCACCCTTATTGAAAATGGCAGATACGAAAAGGTCAAAACTGCGCTTCCTGAGTTTACCTCTGAGTACACTGTGGATAATCTCATAAACACCTTTGAGAAGATGGGAATAAAAGATATTTTCAGCCCGGATATGGCCGACCTGTCGGACATGGCCACAGCAGCAGAGCCGGGTGGAGATGCGGCATATAACCTTTACATCAGCAAAATCCTCCACAAGACTTTCATAGAGGTAAACCGCAGGGGCACCAGAGCGGCGGCAGTGACAGAAATGGTAGCAGGCTGTACTTCCATGCCTCGGCAAGAAAAAATTTACAGCGTGCGCCTTGACAGGCCGTTCATATACGCCATAATCGATGACGTGACAGCAACGCCGATTTTCATAGGAACGGTCATGTCCGTTGTTGATGGAAAGTAAAAAGGGAGGGGTATTTTCATGGAAATGAAAAACAAAAAGCTTTTACGAAATTTCATAAGTCTGCTCATGATTTTCCTGATGGTTCTTTCACTGGCTGCCTGCGGAGAGACAGCTTCCGGCACCACAGAACTGACGGATACAGCTCAGGGTAACGCAGGAGCCGGATCCGGTGAAGAATCTCCATTTACCTTAGATGTTAAATGCACAGTGGGAGAATACGAGGATATTTTCAATCTGGGGGTGGAACTGTTTAAAAATGCAGCCGCCTTATCAGAAACTGAAGGGGAGAATGTAGTTTTTTCTCCCGTGTCGGCCATGTCCCTTCTGGCATCTCTTTCACAGGCCGCTGACGGTGAAACTTTGAAGCAGATAGAAAAAGCTATAGGTAAGGATGATGAATTATTTACACTTCTCATGGACGGCTACCGTCGCAGTCTCAATGCAGACAAGGAGACTGCTCTGGTTCGCAGCGTAAATTCCTTCTGGATGCGTGATGAGGAGGGGCGCCTTGAGGTGACCGATGAATTTCTGGCTAAGTGCAGGTACCTTGACACTCAGATTTTTTCAGCACCTTTTGATAAATCCACTGTCAGTGACATCAACAGATGGTGCAGCGACCATACTGACGGAATGATAGACAAGATTGTAGACAGAATCAGCCCCGATGCTGTGGCATACCTTATCAACGCCCTTACCTATGAGAATAAGTGGCTCGTGCCTTACGAAAAGGAACAGCTGAGAACAGGTATATTTACCGATGCTTCCGGCAGCTCACAGAAAGCTGAATTCATGTATTCTGACGAAAACAGATACTTCGAGGATGAGCTTGCCCAGGGATTTATCAAACCATACAAGGACGGCTTCAGCTTCATAGCCATCAGACCGAAGGACGGGGTGACCATAGAGGAATACATTTCACGGATGACAGGTGAAAAGCTGAGAAAGCTTGTTAACGAGCCACAGCATATTACCGTCAGTGCGGGTATACCTGAGTTTTCCAATGAGGGCTTCACAGATCTTGTGCCTGTATTTGAAAGCATGGGGATGAAGGATATCTTTGACTCCGTCAGAGCAGATCTGACCAGGCTGGGGACATCATCGCGGGGCAATATTTTTATAGGCGCGGCTTTTCAGAAGGCATTCATTGAGGTTAATTCCGATGGAACCAGAGCCGCAGCAGTTTCTGTAGCCGAAGCCAAGGACGGGTGCGCCATGGTGTATATCCCTGAGACTGTAATTCTTGACAGACCGTTCATTTATATGATCGCTGACGACAGCCGGCTTGAGGGACTGCCTCTTTTTATGGGCACGGTAGAAAATATATAAAAAAATATGTTAGACAATTGCATCTTTGGTGGTATAATGGTTTCATCGATTATATGTGCGGCGTTGCCGCAATGTAGAAACCATTGAACCACAGCGACAGGCAATAAGCTGTGATATAATATTCCTTGCAGGTAAAAAACAAAGGAGATGCAATAAAAATGAATGAACAATCCAATGTAAAGAAAGTTATAGGAGTAGTTTCGGGAAAAGGCGGAGTCGGCAAGTCATCGGTTACATCCATGCTGGCTGTAGCGACCCAGAGAATGGGCTATAAGGTGGCAATACTTGACGCCGATGTTACAGGCCCGTCCATCCCGCAGGCTTTTGGAATAAAGGAAAAGGCAACAGGCACTGATGAAATGATCTTTCCTGTTGAATCCAAGACGGGAATCACAGTAATGTCAGTAAACGCACTTCTTGAGGACACTACCGACCCGGTTGTATGGAGAGGTCCTGTTCTCAGCGGAGTAATAGAGCAGTTCTGGAACAATGTAGTATGGGGCGATATCGATGTAATGTTTGTGGATATGCCTCCGGGAACAGGTGACGTGGCTCTGACCGTTTTCCAGTCACTGCCTCTTGACGGTATCGTAATCGTAACTTCACCGCAGGAACTGGTTTCCATGATTGTGGAAAAGGCAGTTAAGATGGCACAGCTGATGAATGTGCCTGTAATCGGCATTGTTGAGAACATGTCATATTTCATGTGCCCTGACTGCGGCAAGAAGCACAGAATCTTCGGAGAAAGCCATGTTGATGCGGTTGCATCCAAATACGGTATCGACAATCTGGCAGAGATTCCGATGAACACCAAAATTGCGGCTGCATGCGATAAGGGCATGATTGAGCTCTTTGACGGAGACTGGCTTGACGGCATGGTTGAAGCATGTCTTGCAGCAGATAATCCGGATAAGCATGATGGAATGCCTCAGCCGCCTGAGGGCTGCACCGGAAGCTGCGAAAGCTGCGGTGTCGATGGGTGCGGAAGCCGCAAGTAACAGACGGACAAAATAAAACCTAAACTTCACATAAAGCACACACATTGTGTGCTTTTTTTGCTAAAATAATTCTTAGCGATAATTATTAACAAAACCGGGGGAGGTCGGGTTTTGAAATGTTTGGATATGTTTTAGTAAACAAGCCTGAACTGAAAATAAAGGATTTTGAAAAATACCGCAGCTATTACTGCGGACTTTGCCATGCACTGGGGGAAAGACACGGAACGAAAGGCAGATTGACACTGAACTACGATATGACCTTTCTCATTATGATATTGACAGATCTGTATGAGGCGGAGGAAACGGTCACTTATGGCAGGTGTCCTGTACATCCGGCTAAGAAGCATTGCGCAAGGCGAAGCCCTGTGACTGACTACTGTGCTGATATGTGTGTTCTGCTGGCATATTACAAATGTAAGGACGACTGGGATGACGAAAAGAAGATGAAGGCCCGTGTCAGCATGAACAGCC
>CALZOZ010000030.1 GCA_945828095.1 uncultured Clostridia bacterium | reverse complement strand
AGATAAGATTTTCGGTATCAATAACCGGGCTAAGGCGATGATAGCCAGAGAAGGAAAGGAAAAGGTTGTCAATGCCACCATTGGAGCTTTGCTTGATGATGACGGAGAGTTGATTGTATTATCGTCGGTAAGCGACGTTTTTAAAAATTTAAAACCAAAGGAGTTTGCAGAGTATGCACCTATTTCTGGCACGCCTGAGTTCAGGGAAGCGGTAAAAAAGGATGCACTGAGGGGATATGAACCAAAAGGTTTGGTGGAGGCATCGGCCACACCCGGCGGTACGGGAGCAATAAGAAATACCATTGCAAATTTTTCTGACAGAGGTGATGCTGTTCTGGTAGCAGACTGGTATTGGTCTCCTTACAGCACAATTGCGGCAGAACAGGGAAGAAGGGTGGAAACTTTCACTTTCTTCAACGAAGAACGAAAATTCAACTCTGATGACTTTAAGTCTAAAGCTGCAGCACTCCTGGCTAACCAGGAAAGGCTGGTTATTATCTTAAATACACCGGCTCACAATCCAACAGGCTATTCTCTGACCCGGGAGGACTGGAATAATGTAAAAGAGACGCTGGGCTCCCTTCCGCCTGAAAATAAGATAACCCTTTTAGTTGATGTGGCATATATAGATTTTGCCGGCGATGAGGACGAATACAGAGCGTTTCTGCCTATACTGGAGGAAATGCCGGAAAACGTACTTCCGCTCATATCTCACAGCTTATCAAAGGCCTATACACTGTATGGCATGCGCTGCGGGGCTTTAATCTGTATGGCAAAGACTAAAGATATTGCAGAGGAATTTAAGCGTGTCTGTGAATTTTCATCCAGAGCCTCATGGTCAAACTGTGCAAGAGCGCCTCAGATGATTCTGAGCAAAATATACAGCGATCCTTCCTTAAAGGACAGAGTTTTTGAGGAACGTCAGGGTTACAGGGAAATGCTCCTGAGGAGAGGAAAGGCTTTTGAAGAGGCGGCAGCAGCATGCGGTCTTGAAATGGTGCCTTTTGATGCGGGATTTTTTGCATCTATCCCTTGCGATAATCCGGATGAGACAGCTGCGCGACTGGAATCGGAAGGTATTTTCCTGGTTCCGCTGGCAAAGGGTCTTCGGGTTTCCATCGCATCTGTATCCGAGGAAGTTTGCAGGAGACTTCCGGAGAAGATTCTATCTGCAATGAGATAAAATTACACAAAATACAGTAAATGTATTGACATATAATTACATGTATGTTAAAATGTAATCGCAAAGGGAAATTTGGAAAGGAGAATAAATGCCAAGACAAATGAATAGATCCCAGGAGATTACATTCAACATCAAGCAGCACTTAGGAGTGCTGGAAACTTCTCAGACCGGATGGACTAAAGAAGTTAATCTGGTAGAGTGGAACGGTAAACCTGCCAAACTTGATATAAGGGAGTGGGACCCTGACCATGAGCACATGAGCAGGGGAGTTACTCTTCGCAGGAATGAAACTTTGACTTTGCTGGAAATTCTGATCAGAAGCTTCGGCAAGGAATTGGCAGGCACTAAAGCACAGCCGGCCGGGGTTAAAGCCGAGAAACCTGCAGATCCGGTACCTCCGGGAGAATTTGATGATCTGTGCATAGATGACAGCTGCAGCTGCGGCGGACTGGTATCCGATGATGAAGCAGATGCAGCAGACTCCACTGAAGATTTCTAACATACTACTTTCATTAAAAAAGACACCAGACTTCTTTGAAGCGGTGTCTTTTCCTTTGGGGAATTAAAACTTCTAAACACGCTGCCGGTTATCACTGAATAAAAAGGTAATGGCATACAGCGCTGACAGGCCCACGACCGCATAGATAATTCGTGATATAATCACAAGGCCGCCGCCGAAAATGGCAGAAACCAGATTATAATTAAAGAAGCCTATGAGACCCCAGTTAATCCCGCCTATAATCAGGAGAATGAGAATTAACTTTTTCAAAGTAATCACTCCTTTCGTAAGATATTTTGTCCCGAAATGTTTTTTTTATGAGCGATTTATGGTACAATAACAGTGATTATAATTTGAATTCGGGGGAAAATTTTGTGAAAATTCAATTAAAAAAAGAATTAAGAGGGCAGTTTGAGGAGATAACTGTTGAGAGAGGTATAACCATAGAAGAAATATACAAGGAGGTTAAAGGCGAACTGACCTATACAGTTCTGGCAGCCAGGGTCGATAATAAGATTGAGCGACTGGATCATCGCCTTTATAACGACTGCAGAGTTGAACTCCTTGATATGAGAACACAGGAAGCTAACCTTATTTATCAGAACAGCCTCTGCCTCATTTACCTTAAAGCAATAGAGGATGTGCTTGGCAAGGTAGGGGTGGATATTGAAAACGCCATCAACAAGGGACTGTACACTGAAATAAAAAGTCAGACTCCGGTAACGGCAAAGGATGTAAAAAGAATACAGAAAAGAATGAGGCAGCTGGTAGATGCGGATGTTCCCTTTGTCAGAGAAAAGCTGACCAGGGAAGAGGCAGAGAAAATCTTTATGGAAACAGGATGTCCGGAAAAAATAGAACTGCTATGTGAAAACCAGCATCTTCGAAAGATTCCGTTTTATTCCCTGGATGGATTCAGAGATTTCTTTTACGGTTTGATGGTGCCATCTGCCGGTTACATCCAGTATTTTGAGCTTATGAAATACAGGAGAGGAGTGCTGCTGCGTTTTCCTCACCCGTCTAACCCTAATGTCATACCGGAGTATGTTGACGAGAAAATGCTTTACAGAACCTTTGGGGAGCAAAGCCGCTGGGGTAATCTTATGGGCATCAACTATGTTTCGGATCTTAACCGCAAGATTGAAGAGGGAAAGTTTAAAGAGCTTATTCAGCTCAGCGAAGCTCTTCACGAGCGGAGGATTGTCGAGATTGCAGACATGATAACCAAGCAGAAGAAGAGGATAATCCTTATAGCGGGCCCTTCCTCCTCAGGAAAGACCACCTTTGCGCAGCGGTTATGCATTCAGCTTCGGGTAAACGGACTGCAGCCTCTTTACATGGGCACAGACGATTATTTTGTCGAGAGAGAGGAAACTCCATTAGACGAATTCGGTGAAAAAAATTATGAAGATCTTGATGCAGTCGATATTCATCTTTTCAACCAGAACATAAACGACTTACTGGCGGGCAAAACGGTAGACATGCCTACTTTCGATTTTATTACGGGCCATAAGGTGTTCGGCAAGAGGTTTACATCGATCAGAAGCAATCAGCCCATCGTAATAGAGGGCATACATGCCTTAAATGAGGATCTGACAAGAGAGCTTCCTACTGAACAGAAATTTAAGATTTATATCAGTCCTTTGACTCAGCTGAACATAGACAGCCACAATAGAGTGGTGACTACGGATCACAGGATGCTCAGACGTATGGTGCGTGATTACAAATACAGAGGACACAGTGCCCAAAGCACTATTTCCAGCTGGCCCAAGGTAAGGGCGGGAGAAGATAAAAATATTTTCCCATACAGCAACGAGGCAGACGTACTTTTTAATTCTGTGCATCTGTATGAAATCAGCGTGCTGAAAAAATATGCCAAGCCTTTGCTGGAAGCCATCACACCCGACGAACCGGAGTATAGTGATGCGGTAAGGATGCTGAATTTTCTACGCTTTTTTAAGACGGTGGATGATGATTCGGCTATCGTTAACAATTCCATTTTAAGGGAGTTTATTGGCGGAAGCATTTTTACTGATTAGAGTTTACACATTATTTTAAGGATTTAATGAGGACTTAAATGGCAGAAATAACAATTGTGGGCGGAATCAACATCGACATTGAGGGAAGCCCTTTTGAAAAATTAAAGTATCAGGATTCCAACCCAGGCAGGATTAATCTTGCTTTCGGCGGAGTTGGAAGAAATATAACAGAAAACGCAGCCAGACTGGGAGGCGATGTGGCCATGGTGTCTGTCATAGGTGATGACCAGATGGGGCAGGCAGCCAAAGCGGAGCTTGAAGGCCTGGGTGTGGACACTTCGTGCATCAGAACTCTGAAGGGTCGTAACTCGGCGATGTATCTTTCTATACTTGACGATAGAAATGACATGGAACTTGCCATTTGCGACATGGACATTATAGATGCCATCACACCGGCAGTTCTGGAAGAGCACAGAGATTTTATATCGGGTTCGAAGATTTTAGCACTGGATGGTAATCTTAGTGAAGAACTGATCCGGTGCAGTGTTGACATGTTTAAGGATATCCCCATTTTCTTCGATCCGGTTTCAAGTGCCAAAGCAGTAAAGGCTAAGCACTGCCTTGGAGGATTTGACAGTATGAAGCCTAACATTATGGAGGCTGAAATTCTTACGGGAGTTACTATAAATGGGGATGAGGATGTAAGAAGGGCGGCAGACAGACTGCTTGAAAAAGGCCTTAAACGGGTCTTTATTACCCTGAATAAAGACGGGGTGTATTACAGGGATGAAAAAAGTGAAGGCTTTATCAGACCTGCTGATGACCTGAATATAATCAGTGCCACCGGTGCCGGAGACAGCTTTTCAGCAACTATTCTGTTGGGAAGTGTTAAGGGCAGGGAAACGGAGGAAATAGCTCGAATGGGAATGGCGGCGGCTTCAATTGCAATGGAGTCAAGCCGTGCAGTAAATGAAAATATGAATATACAGGAACTATTAAGGAGGTTAACAAGAAATGTATAGAAATTTTATGGACATTAAACCAGAAGTGGAAAAAGCATTAGAGGAAGGTACACCGGTTGTAGCGTTAGAGTCTACGATTATTTCTCACGGCATGCCGTACCCTAAAAATGTTGAAACAGCACTTGCGGTTGAAGAGGTAATAAGAAAGAATGGTGCGATTCCGGCTACTATTGCTATCATTGAAGGAAGAATTAAAATCGGTCTGACTCCGGAAGAGATAGAATATATGGCTAAGGCCGATAACGTGCTTAAAGTAAGCAGAAGAGATTTTCCTCTGGTGATCTCACAGAAGCTGGACGGAGCTACAACTGTTGCCGGAACCATGATTGCGGCCAATATGGCAGGCATCAAGGTGTTCGTTACAGGCGGAATCGGCGGCGTTCACAGAGGCGCCGGAGAAAGCTTTGATGTTTCCGCCGACCTTGAAGAACTGAAGATGACGGATGTAACTGTAGTATGTGCCGGAGTAAAATCTATTCTGGATATCGGTGCTACTCTGGAATATCTTGAAACATCAGGCGTTCCCGTAATCACTTACGGAGCCGACAGTTTCCCGGCTTTCTACAGCAGAGAAAGCGGCTTTGCGGCTGAATGCAGAATCGACGAACCGGAAAAAATTTCGGCTCTTATCAGAACAAAGGAACAGCTGGGATTGCGTGGCGGTATTCTTGTGGCTTGCCCAATTCCTGAAGAGGATGAAATTCCATTCGAAAAGATGGATGTGGTAATCAAGCAGGCCCTTAAGGAATGCGAAGAAAAGGGAGTAAGGGGAAAGAGAATCACCCCATTCCTGCTTAGCAAGGTTAAGGATTTAACTGAAGGAAGCAGCCTGGAAGCAAATATAAAGCTGGTTCTTCATAATGCGGATATCGGATCAAAAATAGCAGCAAACATCTAAAAACAATCTGATATCAAGCTGATACGGAGGAAGGATTATGAAAAAAAAGAGCAGAGTTCTGACTGCCGTGCTTGCGGTATGTCTGGCAGTAACCATGATGCCAATGTTTTCTTTTGCGGCTGAGACCGATGGAAACGCAGGCCTTAATGACGATATAACTGTGATTTACTCCAGCGATATTAACGGTGGAGTGGATACAAATATCGGCCTTGCCGGAATGGCGGCATATGTCAACGAAATGAAGACAAAGAGCAGATATGTAGAGCTTGTCGATGCAGGTAATGCGTTAAGCGGCACTGTTTTGGCTTCCACATCAAAGGGTGAGTATGTGGTAGAAGCCCTTAATGCCGCAGGCTACAGTATTGCTGTGCCCGGAGTAGGTGAATTCAGCTATGGTGTGGACAGCCTTATCGACAGCCTTGCAAAAGCGGCAGATTATCAGTATATAAGCTGCAACTTTACAAATACCTCTACAGGGCAGACTGTGTTTAAACCTTACAAGCTGGTATCTTATGGGAATACTAAGGTTGCCTATGTGGGAATCAGTGATCCGGACATTCTTGCCCGTTATGAAGCATATTTTAAGAACAGTGACGGTTCTTATGCATATTCCTTTGCTGACGGCAATAATGGAAAGGATCTGTATGCTTCAGTTCAGACTGCCATCGACACTGCTAAGGCTGAAGGTGCACAATATGTTATCGCTATAGGCAGCTTGAGGGATGCAGAGGATCAGGCTTATACTGCCAAGAGCATTATTGAGAATACCAGCGGGATCAATGCTTTTATAAACAGCAATTCGGGCAAGGCCTCAGCGGGCGAGCAGGTTAAGACAAAGGACGATATGTATGCTCTTCTCACTAGCCCGGGCGAGGGAACAAAGAACATAGGCGTGCTCACTCTTTCCGCTGCAGGAAAGACTGTTTCCTCCCAGCTGATAAGTGCATATAAACTAAAGGATATTAAGACAAAGGATGCTATTGATGCGCTCACAAAGGAGTACAGCGGCGATCTGAACGAGGCTTTCGCTACCACCAGCAGCAGACTTGCTGCAACTAACGGCAGCGGAGTCAGAATTGTGGAGAGTTCTGAAACCAATTTGGGAGATCTTGCTGCAGATGCCTACAGGGCAGTAACAGGGGCGGATATCGCTTTCGTTGAAGCCTCAGAAATTAAGACCGATATAGCTGTAGGCGGCATGAGCTATAACGATGTAATCAGGGCACTTCCTGGAAATAAGAATATAAGCGTGGCCAAAGTCAGCGGATTCGATCTGATGGATGCTCTTGAAATGTCTGCAAGACTCTATCCCAACAGAAACAGCGGTTTTCTGCAGGTGTCCGGGGTTACATTCGATATTCAGGAGACCATTATTCCGTCGGTTACCGTTGACGGCCTGGGCAACTTTGTAAGTGTAGATGATGATTATAGAGTAACCAATGTCATGGTAAATGGCAAGGAGCTGGATCTGATGGGCACATACACTGTAGCCGGCACCAACGATTTGCTTAATGGCAAAACCGGATACACTATGCTGACCAACGGTCCGTTGACAAAGGTTAATGTGGCTGTGGACAATCAGGCGCTTACCACTTTCATCATAAATAATCTTAAAGGTACCGTGGGCGGAGCATATAGCAAATCCCAAGTGAGAATAGATTCGATCAAGCTGGCACGCCAGAGCGAGATAGACGCGCTGGTGGAAAAGAAGGCTGAGGAAAAGATTAAGGACTACAAGGACCAGCTGGCTGCTTTGCAGAAACAGGTGGATGCACAGGATCAGATTATTGCGGTAAAATCCTTGTCGATAAATGCTTCTTCCAAGTTCAGCAAATCCAGTTCGGGAAAGCGCTCCATCAAGGTAAGCTGGACAACTTCTGCAAATGTAAGCGGAATCAAGTACCAGGTTTATAAATCTACAAAGAAAACAGGCGGATTTAAAAAGGCCATTACTACAAGCAAAAAGTATTATACAAACACATCAGGTCTCACAAAAGGCAGCACCTATTATTATAAGGTTCGTGGCTACAAGTACCTGAACGGCAAGTATTACTACTCGCCGTGGTCTAATGTGACTTATAAGAAAGTGACAAAATAAATGTGTTATTCCGGAAATATCACAATGATTTTTCCTGTGAATAAATAGTTTTAACGCTGAAAGGAGAAGTTAAGATGAAAACAAGAAAACTTCTGGCTGTTCTGACTATCATTGCGGTAGTTATCGCCATGATGCCGGCTATGGCCTTTGCCGAGGAGACACCGACTGATATCGCACCTGCTCCGGCAAAATCAAACGATATCGTTATTCTTGCGACCAGCGATGTTCACTGTGCACTCGATGACAACATCGGATACGCAGGCCTTGCAGCTTACAAGAAGGCAATGGAAGAGCAGTACAACTATGTTGCTCTGGTTGACGCAGGCGATGCTATTCAGGGCGGGCCTATAGGAACTCTTTCAAAAGGTACATATCTCAGAGATATCATGGACGAAATGGGATATGATGTACGCGTGCCGGGCAATCACGAATTCGACTACGGCATGGATCAGTTCCTCAATGAGATTGCTGGCAAAGCTGCTACTAAATATGTAAGCTGTAACTTCGTTGACAAGGCCAACAAACCTGTTTTCGATGCTTACACAATGAAAGAATACGGAGACAAAAAGGTTGCTTTTGTGGGAATATGCACACCTGAAACTTTTACAAAGTCTACTCCGACATATTTCCAGGACAAGGATGGAAACTATATTTACGGTTTCTGTGAAGGTAATAACGGCAAAGACCTTTATAATGCGGTTCAGAATGCAATTGATTCAGCAAAGAAGGCTGGGGCAGATTACGTTATTGCAGTTGGTCACTTAGGGGATGATTCAGCAAGTTCGCCATGGACTTCATCCGAGGTTATTAAGAATACGACAGGTCTTACGGCTTTAATTGATGGTCATGCACATATGACTTTTACTAAACCTGTAAAGGATAAAGCTGGCAAATCTGTTCAGGTAGTATCCACAGGAACAAAGCTTGAGAACATCGGTAAGATTGTTATAAGCGAAAAAGGTGTTGCAACAGTTTCCAATGTTTCAGCTGCAGAAGCTTCTGCAAAGGATGAAGCTATAGAAAAGTATGTGAAGAGTATTCAGGCTAAGTTTGATGCTGTACTTAAGCAGGTTGTGGCAAAGAGCGATGTTGACTTGAACACTCACACAGCAGACGGCGAAACAAGACTTGTAAGAAGTCAGGAAACTAATCTGGGAGACCTTTGTGCGGATGCATATAAGAGCATTCTCGGAGCAGATATTGCCTTTGTAAACGGCGGTGGTATCAGAGCAGAAATCGAAAAAGGCGACATTACTTATGAAGATATCATAGCTGTACACCCTTACGGCAACATGGGATGCTTGATCGAAGCAACAGGACAGGAAATCCTTGATGCTCTTGAATTAGGTTCAAGGGCAGTAGGTGAAGGCGAGAACGGAGGATTCCTTCAGGTAGCCGGCATCACATATGAAATCAATCCTTTTATAAAGTCTACTGTAGTATTAAACGATAAAAACGAGTTCATGGGAGTGACAGGCGCTCGCAAGGTTTCCAACGTTAAAGTTAACGGCGTTGAAATTGACCCTGCTAAGACATATACTCTTGCATCTCACGACTATATGCTTAAGTCAGGCGGAGATGGATACACAATGTTTAAGGACAACAAGGTTCTCAGAGATTCAGTTAAGATAGATAACCAGATTTTGATTGACTATATCCAGAACGACCTTAATGGCAAAGTGGGAACACAGTATGCAGAACCTCAGGGAAGAATCAAGATTGCTACGGCTGACGAAGTAATCAACCCTATCGTTGAAAAACTTGAAATCGCTGAGTACGAATGCACAGTAAAGGCAAAGAGCACCAAGAGCTATGTGCAGCTCACCTGGAATGCATGCAAGGCTGACGGCGTGAAGTATCAGGTTTACAAATCAACCAAGTCCTCAAACGGATTCAAGAAAGCTTATACAACTTCAAAGAATTCCTTTAAGACAACCAGCCTGACAAAGGGTAAGACTTACTACTTCAAAGTAAGAGCAATCAAGACAATCGACGGTTCAACTTACTATGGTCACTATTCAAACAAAGTGTCAGGCAAGAAAGCCGCATAGCAAGATGAGATGCCTCTGAAACGAGGCGACATATTAAAATAAAGATAAAGGCAATGGTACCGTAATTGTGCCATTGCCTTTCTTCCTTACTGGGCAAAGTATGCCGAGACTTTCTCCTTTATCATGTCAAAAAGCACATCGTGGCCTTCTACACAGACCCAGTCCTGAGCCAGGTAAAACTTTACCGTATCATAAACTTTCTTTTCATAATACTCCATAGCACCGCCGCAATCCAGACCCTGCTTTTTAAGCTGCGCCAGATCATAGGGACCGAAATCCACAGTAATTTTGCATCGGTGGCGCGGCTCGCCTTCACGTCCTGATGGAAAATCCAGCACATTAACATCTACTTTATCAAAAAACGGTGCGTCACACACTAATTTAATTTCTTTCATAATAGCCTCCATCGAAGTTGCTTGTGTTTAATATTCTACCACAAATCCTAACAGTAATAAACGTTGTAATTATCTTCTAGAATGCGGTATCTGTACAACATCATGCCATATGAGTTGGTACTTCAGGCCTGTACCACAGCTAAAGGTTGTAGAAAAATGGGGTTATGGAGCGGTTGTACAACCTTATTTCTTTTTGCGTTGTAAAAATAGCATGTACTCTCATAATTAAACAACGAAAGACTCTGGCACCGCATGCTGTACCGCTTCCCGGGAGTGCAATGTTGTAAAAAAATTATTTTGCTGTTTTTTTTTACAACGCAGACCTGCCAGCTTTAAACACAGAACAGAGTAAAAAAGAAAACGCCGAGCACGGTGTAAATGTTTCGCTGCATAGAACCGTTGCAAACACATATTTTAAGCCAAGAAAAAAATTTAAATTTCTGCGAAAAAATTTCAAAAAAACACTTGCATATTTGCCGAACATCATTTATACTAAAAAGGCTTGCTTAAGGCGATGAAACGGGAAGTTGCTGAGCTATCAGGTAATTTCCGTGGAGAATTGTCCCCACTTGATGGGGGCGAAGGGATTCGCCTGATTTTTGCCTTGTGCGAAAATGTAGGAAACGCACGGGCGCGTGTACGAAGTAAGCAAAAAACCTGTACGCGTTGAAAATAAGGCATTTGAACCCCTTGTACGAGCATAGCGTAAACAGTACAAAAAAAGAAAGGACGAAAAAAATGAGCGAATTACAAAAAATCAGAATTAAGCTTAAAGCTTATGACCACGCGTTATTAGACCAGTCTGCAGCTAAGATCGTAGAGACAGCTAAGAAGACAGGCGCAGATGTATCCGGTCCAATTCCGCTGCCTACAGAAAAAGAAGTCGTAACAATCTTAAGAGCAGTTCACAAGTATAAGGACAGCAGAGAGCAGTTCGAACAGAGAACTCACAAGAGACTTATCGACATCACCAATGCTACACTGAAGACAACAGACGCTTTAACAAAGCTTGACCTGCCTGCAGGCGTAGACATTGAAATCAAATTATAATTTCAAAGGGAACACTCCCTTAGTAAGAACTCATGAGAGGGACGCGCGCAGCGCAGAGCCAAACCAGAGAGTTCCAATGTAAGATTATGGAGGAAAAATATGAAGACAATCTTAGGAAAAAAGATGGGCATGACTCAGATCTTCGATGAAGAAGGAAATGTGATTCCGGTAACAGTTATCGAAGCAGGCCCGGAAGTTGTAACTCAGGTTAAGACAGTTGAAACAGATGGTTACAACGCAGTTCAGGTTGGTTTCGAAGATCAGAAGCCACAGAGAGTAAACAAGCCTTTAACAGGACATTTTGCCAAGGCTGGAGTTCCTACAAAGAAGCATCTGGCAGAATTCAGAGTTTGCGAAGGCGAAACCTACGAAGTAGGACAGGTTATCACAGTTGCTGATTTCGAAGTTGGCAAGAAGCTTGACATCACCGGCGTATCCAAAGGTAAGGGTACTCAGGGTAACATCAAGAGACACCACCACAGAAGAGGCCCTATGTCTCACGGTTCAAAGCATAAGAGACTTCCGGGCGGTCTTGCAGCAGCAACTTACCCTTCAAGAGTATTCAAGGGTAACGAAGGTCCCGGCAGAATGGGCCGCGACACAGTTACTGTTCAGAACGTGGTTCTCGTAAAAGTTATTGAAGACAGAAACCTTATGCTCGTTAAGGGCGCTGTACCGGGAAACAAGGGTGGACTGGTTCGCGTTCAGTACGCAGTAAAAGGTCAGGACAAATAAGACTGGTGAAAGGAGGAAGCACAAATGGCAAAAGTAACAATGCTTAACATGGCAGGAGCTGAAGCAGGTTCAATCGAATTAAAAGATGAAATCTTTGCAATCACTCCAAACGAAAACGCTGTTCACGCAGTTGTAAAAAATTACTTGGCTAACCAGAGACAGGGCACTCAGTCAGCAAAAACTAGAGGCGAAGTCAGAGGGGGCGGCAGAAAGCCTTTCAGACAGAAGGGAACAGGACGTCACAGACAGGGAAGCTCAACAGACCCGTCACAGATCGGCGGCGGAATAGTATTCGCACCAAAGCCTCGTGACTACAGATATACATTACCTAAGAAGTTAAGAAGACTCGCTATGAAGTCAGCTCTTTCCTCAAAGGTAGCAGAAAAGGAAATCATCGTATTAGATGAGTTAAAGTTTGAAGCACCTAAGACAAAGGAAATGATCAAAGTGCTTGCAAACATCAAGGCAGGAAAGAAAGCCTTAATCGTAATGGCAGAGAAGGACGAAAATGTAGTTAAGTCCGCAGCCAACATCCCGGGAGTAAGAACTGCTCTTGTAGGAACCATGAACGTTTACGAAATCGTAAACCACGAAAGCTTCATCGTAACTAAGGAAGCCGTAGAAAAGATCCAGGAGGTGTACATCTAATGAAAACAGCATATGATATCATCTTAACACCTGTTATTTCAGAGCAGAGTATGGATGTTGCAGCAGACAAGAAGTACACTTTCAAGGTTGCAACAGACGCTAACAAGACTCAGGTTAAATTAGCAGTTGAAGAAATCTTCGGTGTTGAAGTAGCAAAAGTAAACATCATGAATTATGACGGTAAAGTAAAGAGAATGGGAAGAAACGTAGGCAGAACAGCTGCTTACAAGAAGGCAGTCGTTACTCTTACTGAAAAGAGTAAGGAAATCGAGTTCTTCCAGGGACTATAATAGGAGGAAAGTAAACAATGGGAATTAGAAAATATAAACCAACTACTCCTGGTCTGAGAGGTATGACAGTTTCTACATTTGAAGAAATCACTGCCAGCACCCCTGAAAAATCACTTACTGTAACTCTTAAGAAGCACGCAGGAAGAAACAACAGAGGTAAGATCACTGTTAGACATCAGGGCGGCGGCACCAGACCGAAATACAGAATCATCGACTTCAAGAGAAACAAGGACGATATTCCGGGAACAGTTAAGACAATCGAATACGATCCTAACAGAAGCGCAAACATCGCTTTAATCGTATACGCAGACGGTGAAAAGAGATACATCCTTGCTCCTAACAAGTTAGAGGTTGGACAGGTAATCGTATCAGGACCTGACGCTGACATCGTTGTAGGAAACGCTCTTCCAATCGCAAACATTCCGGTTGGTACAATCATTCATAACGTTGAGCTTAAGCCTGGAAAGGGCGGCCAGCTTGCAAGATCAGCAGGAAACGGCGCACAGCTCATGGCTAAGGAAGGAGATTACGCACAGGTAAGACTTCCGTCCGGCGAAGTTAGAAAGATCAGCATGAGATGCAGAGCTACAATCGGTGAAGTGGGCAACCTTGACCACGCAAACATCCAGATCGGTAAAGCAGGAAGAAAGAGACACATGGGCGTAAGACCTACCGTAAGAGGTTCCGTAATGAACCCTAACGATCACCCACATGGCGGTGGTGAAGGCAGAGCTCCTGTTGGACGTAAGAGTCCTGTTACTCCTTGGGGTAAGCCGGCACTTGGATATAAGACAAGAAAGAAGAACAAAGCTTCTAATCAGTATATCGTAAAGAGAAGAAACGAAAAGTAATAGGAAGGAGCAAGCATAATGGGTAGATCACTTAAAAAAGGTCCTTTCGTAAACGCTAAGCTGCTCAAAGCCATCGAAGAGATGAATGCAGCTAACGATAAGAAAGTTGTAAAGACATGGTCAAGACCTTCAACTATATTCCCGCAGATGGTGGGACACACTATCGCAGTGCATGACGGCAAAAAGCACGTTCCTGTATATATTACAGAGGATATGGTAGGACACAGACTCGGAGAGTTCGCTCCGACCAGAAACTACAGAGGTCACGCTGCTGACAAATCATCAAAGGTTAAGAGATAAGAAAGGAGATAATGAAAAATGGAAGCAAAAGCAGTTGCTAAATACGTAAGAATGTCTCCTATCAAGCTTAAGCCTGTTACAGACCTTGTAAGAGGAAAGGACTTAAATGAGGCATTAAACATTTTAAAGTTCACACCGGGCAAAGGTTCAGAAATCGTAGAAAAGGTTGTTAAATCAGCAGCAGCTAACGCTGAAAACAATTTCGATATGAATCCGGACAATTTATATGTTGCAGAAATTTATGCTCATCAAGGCCCTACAATGAAGAGATGGAGAGCCGGCGCACAAGGTAGAGCATCAATCATCTTAAAGAGATCAAGCCATGTTGGCGTAACTCTTAAGGAAAAGGAATAAGATAGGAGGTTCATTAATGGGTCAGAAAGTTAGTCCACATGGATTAAGAGTGGGCGTTATAAAAGACTGGGATTCCAAATGGTATGCAGATAAAAAGAACTTTGCAGATTACCTTGTTGAAGATAACAAAGTCAGAGAATATGTAAAGAAGAAATTATATGTTGCCGGAGTTTCAAAGGTTCTTATTGAAAGAGCAGCAGAAAATAAAATGAGAGTTATCGTTCTTACAGCTAAGCCTGGTATGGTTATCGGAAGATCCGGAGACGGCATCGAAGTATTAAAGGCTGACCTGAAGAAGATGACAGGCAAGGAAATTGAAATTTCCATCGAAGAAGTTAGAAGATCCGAATTAGATGCACAGCTTACAGCTGAATCCATCGCTCAGGCTCTGGAAAGACGTATTTCTTTCAGAAGAGCTATGAAGCAGGCTATCGGCAGAACAATGAAGGCTGGTGCAAAGGGTATCAAGGTTATGGTATCCGGAAGAGTAGGCGGCGCTGAAATCGCAAGAAGCGAAAAGTACAGCGAAGGTAATGTTCCTCTTCACACACTGAGAGCAGACATCGACTACGGATTTGCTGAAGCAGATACAACTTACGGAAAGCTCGGCGTTAAGGTTTGGATCAACCACGGCGAAGTTCTTGACAAGGGTCTTCAGAGCGCAGTTCGCGAAGAAAAGCGTGAAAAGAGAGAAAGAAGACCTAGAAAAGACGGCGAAAGACGTGAGAGAAGAGCTGACGGAAACCGCGGCGAAAGACGCGAAAGAGGCGGAAAAGATGCCAGAAACGAAGCTCCAAAGGCTGTTAACCCAAGAGTAAGAAAGACTCCTAAGGTAGAAGCAAAACCACAAGTAGAAGAACCACAGGTTGAAGCTGCAGAAGCTGCAGAAACAACTGAAGCATAAACATTTTGGAAAGGAGGAACTAAAAGCCATGTTAATGCCAAAGCGCGTTAAACGCAGAAGAGTTCACAGAGGAAGAATGAAAGGCATTGCAACCAAGGGTAACACAATTACTTACGGTTCATACGGCCTTGTATCACAGGAATGTGGATGGATCACCTCAAACCAGATAGAGGCAGCTCGTATTGCCATGACAAGATCTATCAAAAGAGGTGGTAAAGTATATATCAAGATTTTCCCGCACAAGTCAGTAACTAAGAAACCTGCTGAAGTACGTATGGGTTCCGGTAAAGGTGCTCCTGAGTACTGGGTAGCAGTAGTTAAGCCGGGCAGAGTTATGTTCGAGATCGAAGGCGTTTCTGAAGAAAAAGCAAGAGAAGCTATGAGACTTGCTTCACATAAGCTGCCGGTTAAGTGCAAATTTGCCATCAAAGAAAACGAAGTAAAGGGTGGTGAAGCATAATGGAATTAAAGAAAATGAGAGAACTTACAGAAGTTGAATTAAACACTGAACTCGACAAAATGAAAAAAGAGCTGTTCAACTTAAGATTCCAGCATGTTACAGGACAGTTAGAAAACCCTGTTAAGATGAGAGAATTAAAGAGAGACATCGCTAGAGTTAAAACTATCATCAGAGAAAAAGAGCTTGCAAAGGTTCAGGCTTAATAGAAAGGAGGATGTAATATGACAGTTGAAAGAAACAGAAGAAAGACTAAGGTCGGTGTAGTTGTATCCGATAAGATGGATAAGACTATCGTTGTTGCAATCGAAGACTTCGTAAGACATTCCCTTTATGGTAAGGCCGTAAAGAGAACCAAGAAGGTAAAGGCTCACGATGAAAATAATGAATGCCAGATTGGCGATAAAGTAAGAATTATGGAAACAAGACCTCTGTCCAAGGACAAGAGATGGAGACTTGTGAACATCATTGAAAAGGTTAAATAAAGGAGGCACCAGATCATGATTCAGACAGAAACAAGATTAAGAGTTGCTGACAATTCAGGTGCAAAAGAACTCCTTTGCATTCGTATCCTCGGCGGTACTTCCCGTCAGTATGCGAACATCGGAGATGTAATCGTTTGCGCAGTTAAAGAAGCAACACCAGGCGGCGTTGTTAAAAAAGGCGACGTAGTTAAGGCTGTAGTAGTTAGAACTAAGCATGGTGCCAGAAGAGCTGACGGAAGCTATGTAAAGTTTGACCAGAACGCAGCAGTTATCATTAAAGATAAAGACGACAAGAACCCGGTTGGAACTCGTATCTTCGGACCGGTTGCTAGAGAGCTCAGAGAAAAGGGCTTCATGAAGATCGTGTCATTGGCACCGGAAGTATTATAGGAGGCGAGCAAGGATGCGTATTAAAAAAGGTGATACAGTAATGGTTATTACTGGTAAAGATAAAGGTAAGCATGGCAAGGTTCTTAAAGCAATGCCTAAGGAAAACAGAGTAGTTGTTGAAGGCGTAAATATGCAGACCAAGCATGCAAAGGCAACAAGACAGACCGGCGCAGAAATCAAGCATCTTGAAGGTCCTATCGACGCTTCAAACGTTATGCTTTACGATGCTAAGGCTAAGGAAGTAATCAAGTTTGGTTACGCTGTGAAAGACGGTAAAAAAGTAAGAGTTTCCAAGAAAACAGGAAACGTAATTGACTAGGAAAGGAGGAGACGATTTTGACAGCAAGATTAAGAGAAACTTACAATAACGAAGTTTTCAATGCATTAAAAGAAAAATTCCAGTACAAAAACGTAATGGAAGTTCCAAAGCTCGTTAAGATCACCATCAACATGGGTCTTGGCGAAGCAAAAGATAACGCGAAAGTTATGGAATCTGCAGTTGAGGAAATGGCTTTAATCAGCGGACAGAAACCTGTAATCACAAAGGCTAAAAAGTCAATCGCTAACTTCAAAGTTAGACAGGGAATGCCTGTTGGCGCAAAGGTTACTTTAAGAGGAGACAATATGTATGAATTTGCTGATAAATTCTTCAATATCTCTCTTCCAAGAGTAAGAGACTTCAAGGGTGTTAGCAGAAACTCTTTCGATGGTAGAGGAAACTACTCTATGGGTATCAAAGAACAGTTAATCTTCCCTGAAATCAACTACGACAAGGTTGATACAATCAAAGGTATGAACATAGTATTTACAACAACGGCTAAGACAGACGAAGAAGCAGCTGCACTGTTAGAACTGCTTGGTATGCCGTTTGAGAAATAGGAGGGTATTATGGCAAAGACATCTCTTAAGGTTAAACAAGCTAGAAAACCTAAATATTCAACTCGTGCATACACAAGATGCAAACTTTGCGGAAGACCACATTCCGTATTAAGAAAGTATGGCATCTGCCGTATCTGTTTTAGAGAGCTTGCTTATAAAGGAGAAATCCCTGGCGTAAGAAAAGCAAGCTGGTAAATATTTTGACGAAAGGAGAAACACTGTAATGACAATGACAGATCCTATAGCGGATATGCTGACAAGAATCAGAAATGCCAATACTGTAGGCCATGAAACTGTTGAAATCCCTGCATCAAAGATGAAGAAAGCCATCGCAGAGATTTTAAAAGAAGAAGGCTACATTGCGGATTTCGATGTTATAGACGACAACAAGCAGGGTATTATCAAAGTTACAATGAAATACGGTGCTAATAAGGAAAAAGTAATCACTGGAATTAAGAAGATTTCTAAGCCGGGCTTAAAGGTTTATGCTAAGGCAAACGATGTACCAAGAGTACTCGGAGGTCTTGGAATCGCAATCATCTCCACTTCAAAGGGAGTTGTAAGCGACAAGGAAGCCAGAAAATTAGGCGTTGGCGGCGAAGTAATCTGTTATGTATGGTAGGAGGAACTGAAATATGTCTAGAATAGGTAAAAAACCTGTAGTTGTTCCTGCTGGCGTAGAAGTTACTGTAGATGCAAACAACGTAGTAACAGTAAAAGGTCCAAAGGGACAGTTATCACAAGAAATCAGCAAATTAATCAAGGTTGAGGTTGCAGACGGTGAAGTTCTGGTTTCCAGAGCATCAGATGCAAGAGAAGAAAGATCTCAGCACGGTCTTGCAAGAACCTTAATCAATAACATGGTAGTAGGCGTAACTTCAGGCTTCGAAAAGAAGCTTCAGCTGGTAGGCGTTGGTTACAAGGCTGAAAAGAAGGGTGACACTCTTGTTTTATCCCTCGGCTACTCCCATCCGGTAGAATTAAAAGACCCTGAAGGAATCACTACAGAGTGCACTTCAGCTACAGAAGTGATTGTAAAGGGTATCGATAAGGCAGTTGTTGGAAACTATGCGGCTAATATCAGAGCTTGGAGAAGACCTGAACCATATAAGGGCAAGGGTATCAAGTATGCTGACGAAGTTATCCGCAGAAAAGAAGGCAAGGCTGGCGCTAAATAAAGGAAAGGAGTGATTTGAAATGGCAAAAGAAAGCAGAAATGACAAGCGTGTTAAAAGACATGCAAGAGTAAGAAAAAACCTTTTTGGAACTCCTGAAAGACCTAGACTTTGCGTTTACAGATCTAACAAGAACATCTCAGCTCAGGTTATTGATGACGTAAACGGAGTAACCTTAGCTTCCGCATCATCACTCGATAAGGAGCTCAAGGGCGAAATCGGATACGGCGGCAACAAGGAAGCAGCTAAAAAGGTCGGCGAAGCGCTTGCAAAGAGAGCATTAGCAAAGGGTATCGAAGAAGTATGCTTCGACAGAGGCGGATTCTTATACCACGGAAGAGTTGCAGAACTTGCAGAGGGTGCTCGCGAAGCCGGATTAAAATTCTAACAGGAGGAAATAAGGAATGCGTAATATCGTTGATGCATCCAAGCTTGATTTAAAGTCAACTATCGTTAATATCAGAAGAGTAGCTAAGACTGTTAAAGGCGGTAGAAACATGAGATTCAGCGTAACTGTAGTAGTTGGCGACGGCAACGGTTATGTAGGCGTTGGTCTCGGTAAGTCACAGGAAATTCCTGAGGCTGTAAGAAAAGCTGAAGAAGATGCAAAAAAGAATTTAATATATGTTCAGACAGTAGGAACAACAGTACCTCACAAGAACTTAGGCGTTTTCGGCGCAGGCAGAGTTTTAATCATGCCGGCTGCACAAGGTACCGGAGTTATCGCAGGTTCATCAGTACGTACAGTACTTGAAGCTGCAGGTATCAAGGACGTAAGAGCTAAGTCAATCGGCTCCAGCAACACAGGAAACATGGCTTATGCCGCATTAGAAGGTCTTAAAGGCATGATGACTGTAGAAAAGGTTGCTAAGCTGAGAGGTAAAACTAAGGAAGAAATCTTAGGATAGGAGGACGGCGAAAATGGCAAAAATGATTAAGATCACTTTAACAAAGAGCACAATCGGCGCTTCCCCTAAACAGAGAAAAGTAGTTGAAGCGTTAGGCTTAAGAAAGATGCACCATTCAGTGGAATTGGCTGACACTCCGCAGACTCGCGGAGCAGTAGCCAAAGTTTCGCATCTTGTAACTGTAGAAGAACTGTAGGAGGTGCATTCAGATGAAATTGCATGAATTAAGAGCGGCAGAAGGTTCAACAAAGAATCGTAAGAGAAGAGGCCGCGGTACAGCTTCCGGACAGGGTACTACCGGCGGCAGAGGCATGAACGGACAGAAATCAAGATCAGGCGGCGGCGTTCGTCTTGGTTTTGAAGGTGGACAGATGCCTTTATACAGAAGATTACCTAAGAGAGGTTTCAACAATATCTGGGGAACAACTTATGATGTAATCAATGTTTCCGACTTAAACAAGTTCGAAGCAGGTACAGTTGTTAACCAGGCATTATTAGAAGAAGCAGGCCTTGTAAAGCAGGTAAAGGACGGCGTTAAGATTCTCGGAGAGGGAACACTCAATGTTGCTTTAACTGTACAGGCTAACAAGTTTAGCAAAACCGCTATTGAAAAGATTGAAGCTGCTGGAGGAAAGGCAGAGGTGATTTAGTATGGGTATGTTAAAAACTGTAGCTCAAGCATGGAAGGTTGCCGAAATAAGAAGTAAAATGATTTTCACACTGCTTATGCTGGTGGTATTCAGAATCGGATCCAACATTCCGGTTCCAAACATCAACAGAAGCGTGCTTGCCGAGCTCTTTGCAGGTGAAACCGGTCTGTTCGACCTGTTCGACCTGTTCTCCGGCGGTTCCTTCAGTAACTTTACAATTTTCGCATTGAGTATTACACCATACATCACTGCATCAATCATAATTCAGTTGTTAGGCATGGCATTCCCTTACTTTGAAAAACTGGCAAGGGAAGGCGTTGAAGGCAGAAAGAAAATGGCTCAGTACACTCGTTATCTGACAGTGGTACTTGCTCTCGTGCAGGCAGTAGGTCTTACAGTAGGTCTTTTCAGAAGAGCCGTTGTAGACAAGAGCGCTTTCTCCATCATCGTAATGGTGCTGGTATTAACTGCAGGTACAGCTTTCCTGATGTGGCTGGGTGAACAGATTAATGAAAGAGGTATCGGAAATGGTATTTCTCTCATAATCTTTGCCGGCATTGTTGCCAGAATTCCTAGCGGAATCAGAACTCTTGCTACAGCAGTTGAGAGCGGTTCATTATCAATCGTAACGTTAATCATTTTCATAGTTGCAGCAGTACTTGTAACAGCAGGTGTTGTAATGATTCAGGAAGGACAGAGAAGAATCCCTGTTCAGTATGCAAAGAGAGTGGTAGGAAGAAAGATGTACGGCGGACAGTCTACACACATTCCTATCAAGGTTAACCAGTCAGGCGTTATTCCTATCATCTTCGCATTATCATTATTGCAGTTCCCACTGACAATCACCTACTTCTTAAAGGCTGATTCCGGATTTACTGCATTTGTAACAAAGTGGTTATCACCTTCAGGAATGCCTGGAGTATGGGTTTACGGCATACTTAATGTTGTGCTCATCATATTCTTCACATACTTCTATACTCAGGCTACTTTCAATCCTGTAGAAGTAGCTGATAATATGAAGGCAAACGGCGGATTCATTCCTGGAATCAGACCGGGCAAGGCAACTGAGGAATATTTACAGAAGGTAATGTCAAGAATTACTATTGTAGGTGCTGTTTTCCTTGCACTTATTGCAACATTACCTACAGTTTTGAGCGTAATCGCTCCTGAGTCACTGGGTTCAATCCACTTCGGCGGAACTTCCCTTCTGATCGCAGTCGGCGTTGCTCTGGAAACTGTAAGACAGCTTGAAAACCAGATGCTTATGAGAAACTATCAAGGTTTCCTGAAATAGCCAAAGGAGATGAGTAGAATGCTTAGAACTATATTATTGGGACCTCCGGGAGCCGGTAAAGGCACTCAGGCCGCAAAGATCGTTGAAAAGTACGGAGTTCCGCATATTTCAACAGGAGATATTTTCAGAGAAAATATTAAAAAGGGAACTGAGCTTGGAAAGAAGGCTCAGGAATACATGAACAAAGGCGAGCTTGTTCCGGATGATCTGGTAATCGAAATCGCAACTACAAGACTCCTTGAGGACGATTGCAGAAACGGCTTTTTACTTGATGGCTTTCCGAGAACTGTTTATCAGGCAGAAAAGCTTGATGAATTTCTCGCTGCACATGATTCAAAGATCGACAAGGTCCTTGACATCGCAGTAGAAAAGGAAGAGCTTATCGTAAGACTGACAGGAAGACGCGTCTGCAAGGCGTGCGGTGCAAGCTTCCATGTTGTCAACATTCCTCCTAAGAAGGAAGGCGTTTGCGACTACTGCGGCGGCGAGCTTATCCAGAGAGCTGATGATAATCTCGAGACTGTTACAAACAGAATCGATGTTTACGAGGCTCAGACCATGCCTTTAATCGACTATTACGAAAAGGCAGGAAATCTGGTGCACATCGACGGCAGCACAGGTCTTGAAAACGTATTCGCTGACATCGTATCTGCTTTAGGTGAATAATAATGATCATCATCAAATCTAAACAGGAAATAGGATTGATGCGCGAGGCCGGAAAGGTCACAGGATACATTCTCAATGAATTGAAAGAACTGATAAAGCCGGGAATATCCACTATGGACATAGACAGGTTTGTAGAAAAGACTGTTAAGGCACACGGCATGATAGCAGCAGAGAAAGGTTACTGCGGTTATCCTGCCAGCGTATGTACCTCGGTAAACGAGGAAGTCGTTCACGGGATTCCCAGCAAGAAGAGAATATTAAGGGAAGGCGATATCGTCAGCGTTGACCTTGTGGTTGAGTACAAAGGATATATGGCTGACGCCGCCAGAACTTATGCAGTAGGAAAAATCAGCCCGGAGGCAGAGCACTTGATAAAGACTGCTGAGGATGCTTTCTGGAAAGGAATCGAATTCGCGAAAGTAGGCTACAGACTATCTGATATTTCGCACAATATACAGACTGTGGTTGAAGGCCAAGGATTTGGAGTCATCCGTGATTTTGTGGGACACGGCATCGGAAGTGACATGCATGAGGACCCACAGATTCCTAATTACGGCAAGCCGGGCAAAGGCCCTAGGCTTCAGGCCGGGATGACATTGGCAATCGAACCGATGATATGCCAAGGATCCTACGAAGTAGATGTTCTGCTTGACGACTGGACGGCGGTTACCGTCGACGGAGGTCTTGCCGCACACTATGAAAACACTGTTGTTATAACTGATGGTGAGCCCGAATTGCTTACCTTGTAGATTGAGAAGGAGATGTATTTATGGCGAAAAAGGACGTCATTGAAGCAATGGGAACGGTTGTTGATGCGCAGCCAAACGCAATGTTTAAGGTAAAACTTGACAACGGTTTTGAAGTGCTTGCACACATTTCAGGAAAAATAAGAATGAACTATATAAGAATACTTCCGGGCGACAAGGTTAAGGTGGAACTTTCACCTTACGACCTGACCAGAGGAAGAATTATATGGCGTGATAAATAGTCAGGAGGATAGAAATATGAAAGTTAGAGCTTCCGTAAAACCTATCTGCGAAAAGTGCAAAGTTATCAAGAGAAACGGCAAAGTAATGGTTATCTGTGAAAACCCTAAGCACAAGCAGAAACAAGGTTAATTTAATCAATAATGCAGCCTGCGTGAGATTACCGGGACCCGCGCTTAAGATGGCTGTTTCAAATTTAAAGAGATCCTGTCTATATCGCCCCCGGAAAGGCGACGGAAGATAGGGGAAGGAGAAAAAATATGGCTCGTATAGCCGGTGTTGACTTACCAAGAGAAAAAAGAGTAGAAATCGGTTTAACCTACATCTATGGTATCGGCAGACCAACTTCATTAGCTATTTTAGAGAAGGCTGGCATTAACCCTGACACAAGAGTTAAGGACCTGACTGAAGATGAAGCTGGTAAAATCAGAAAAATCATTGACGAAGACTACCTCGTAGAAGGTGATCTGAGAAGAGAGGTTTCCTTAAACATTAAGAGACTTATGGAAATCGGTTCATACAGAGGAATCAGACACAGAAGAGGTCTCCCTGTAAGAGGTCAGAAAACTAAGACAAATGCTAGAACTCGCAAGGGTCCAAAGAAGACCGTTGGCAGAAAGAAAAAAGCAGGTAAGTAAAGGAGGTAGGACGTAA
>CALZOZ010000029.1 GCA_945828095.1 uncultured Clostridia bacterium | reverse complement strand
GATGTGTATAAGAGACAGCTTCTGTACGTCCTCCATAATATGAATTTCTACTCACACGCCTCTTACGAGGCGTGACCGACTTGGATATAAAATTGACGGTGTTTAAATCATTTCTACTCACACGCCTCTTACGAGGCGTGACAGCAACCACTGCGATTACCGCAAGTGCTATCCAAATTTCTACTCACACGCCTCTTACGAGGCGTGACCCTTTGGTGTCTCCGCCGATTACATACGGGTTTTTATTTCTACTCACACGCCTCTTACGAGGCGTGACGTGAACCAGGCTATTAAAGCCATTGCTACAGCAAATTTCTACTCACACGCCTCTTACGAGGCGTGACGACGACGGATATCTTGTAAAGTACAGTGACAATTATATTTCTACTCACACGCCTCTTACGAGGCGTGACCATAAGCTTCATCAATTCTCATGCCGCTTCCAACATTTCTACTCACACGCCTCTTACGAGGCGTGACCCCCGCGCTCCTGCTGGTGTAATAGTCCGTCTAAATTTCTACTCACACGCCTCTTACGAGGCGTGACAGAAATGCGTGTCCTGAGTTAGTGGCACAGATTGATTTCTACTCACACGCCTCTTACGAGGCGTGACGTAAAAGAGGGATACGCCACCGACCCGTCATATTCATTTCTACTCACACGCCTCTTACGAGGCGTGACATTCCTAACAGACGTAATTCATGGATTACATCAATTTCTACTCACACGCCTCTTACGAGGCGTGACTCATGCCGAATTTACCATATAAAGAGTTTTGAATATTTCTACTCACACGCCTCTTACGAGGCGTGACGAACTTGATGATAACAGCCATAAAGGAAGAGAAATTTCTACTCACACGCCTCTTACGAGGCGTGACGCCTTCTTGCAGGCGACGGGTCCGGCAACGAATGATTTCTACTCACACGCCTCTTACGAGGCGTGACGAAGGAACCTAAAGTAATTACCAATCTTCATGTGTATTTCTACTCACACGCCTCTTACGAGGCGTGACACTATCAAAATTCAAATCGAACTTAGAAACATCGATTTCTACTCACACGCCTCTTACGAGGCGTGACGATACTATGCAAGTAATAAAGACCTACAGCAATATTTCTACTCACACGCCTCTTACGAGGCATGACTTATATTTTTTCATAATATACCTCCTTAATGAAAATTTCTACTCACACGCCTCTTACGAGGCGTGACCAGTATTAACACCAGAATTAGCACGTACATTTGATTTCTACTCACACGCCTCTTACGAGGCGTGACATCTTGAACTCCCATACCTTTTGCGACATACTTATTTCTACTCACACGCCTCTTACGAGGCGTGACGAAGTCTCTAATTCCTCTATAATTGCCTCTGTTGCATTTCTACTCACACGCCTCTTACGAGGCGTGACATGCTTCCCCCTTAAGCAAGATTATTAATTAAACATTATTTCTACTCACACGCCTCTTACGAGGCGTGACATCAGAATTTGCACCGGAATTAGCACGAACATTAGATTTCTACTCACACGCCTCTTACGAGGCGTGACTATCAGAAGCCTCGGGTATTACCTACACATTAAAATTTCTACTCACACGCCTCTTACGAGGCGTGACTAAAACGAAAAAAGAATGATTCGGACGATGTTATTTCTACTCACACGCCTCTTACGAGGCGTGACGCACACTCATTAGCACATTTAAGCAGATTTTCAATTTCTACTCACACGCCTCTTACGAGGCGTGACTGATCCTTTAAATTCTTCCGATATGGAATACTTCATTTCTACTCACACGCCTCTTACGAGGCGTGACTGATATCCAAAATTCATTGAACCCTTTGCTTTTATATTTCTACTCACACGCCTCTTACGAGGCGTGACGCGGTCCAGATGGATGCGGCGTCCACCGGGTTCCATTTCTACTCACACGCCTCTTACGAGGCGTGACAATTTCATTAAAGGATTTATAAATCTATTAAAAATTTCTACTCACACGCCTCTTACGAGGCGTGACTTATTGGAGGATACGGAGAATGCAATCAACAAAATTTCTACTCACACGCCTCTTACGAGGCGTGACTCGTGAAGCTGGTCAAGGCGACCGCCTAAAGCGGATTTCTACTCACACGCCTCTTACGAGGCATGACGTTGCATGGCTTTTTGCCATTTCCTCTATTTTGTCATTTCTACTCACACGCCTCTTACGAGGCGTGACACCGGATGACCGGACATGAGGAATGCCTCTTCGGATTTCTACTCACACGCCTCTTACGAGGCGTGACCAGCTGTGAAATTGTAGAAAAATACCACAGCGCAGATTTCTACTCACACGCCTCTTACGAGGCGTGACGATGATGATATACAGCCAAAATGTAGCAGATGCATTTCTACTCACACGCCTCTTACGAGGCGTGACTTATGCAGGATGTATTCAATAGTTCTGTTTTCAAAATTTCTACTCACACGCCTCTTACGAGGCGTGACCGCAACGAATACGGATGCACGGAGCTTTATAGTGATTTCTACTCACACGCCTCTTACGAGGCGTGACGTACCGGGAGGGCAGGCAGTGCCCGGAGCATGACGATTTCTACTCACACGCCTCTTACGAGGCGTGACCTCTGGTTCTGCTTTTCTTTATCAAGCTTCTCTCGATTTCTACTCACACGCCTCTTACGAGGCGTGACACCGGAACGGCTGTCCCAATTGTAGAATGTTTTTATTTCTACTCACACGCCTCTTACGAGGCGTGACTTTGCCTTTTTACTCTCAGCAAGGGTTTCTTTCTATTTCTACTCACACGCCTCTTACGAGGCGTGACGTTGGACGCCGATCTGTAGCCATACAAGGAGAAATTTCTACTCACACGCCTCTTACGAGGCGTGACTTGGCACTATTGCTGACTACTTTGGTATTCCTACAGATTTCTACTCACACGCCTCTTACGAGGCGTGACGTCTGTAACGTCTGACAGCCATGGTGATTTTATACAATTTCTACTCACACGCCTCTTACGAGGCGTGACATTTCATTTTAAACCTCCTTAGTAGGGAAGATAAATTTCTACTCACACGCCTCTTACGAGGCGTGACACAATACACCTCCTAACTCTAATGGCAAATCAATTTCTACTCACACGCCTCTTACGAGGCGTGACCCATTTTCAGTTGTACCGTTTATAAAACCTTTTAATTTCTACTCACACGCCTCTTACGAGGCGTGACGGATTTTTTGGTATATGGTCATTATCATATGTATTTCTACTCACACGCCTCTTACGAGGCGTGACAATCAAAATAAATAACCAACAACACAATAACACCATTTCTACTCACACGCCTCTTACGAGGCGTGACTCTACGAAGTTCATCTAAGTATATAATCAAACATTTCTACTCACACGCCTCTTACGAGGCGTGACCATCTAAGTATATAATCAAACGAGGGTCAAGATATTTCTACTCACACGCCTCTTACGAGGCGTGACGAGATAAAATAAGAAAGGAGTTTTATATGGACAAATTTCTACTCACACGCCTCTTACGAGGCGTGACCGCTACATTACGTGTAATTGAACGGTCTCACCTACTACATATAAGAGGCGGACTATATAAGTGCAGTATTTTCTACTGCATTTTTAATGTTTTAATACCTTTTTCCCAGGCGAACCTCCCTGGAAATTGGCTATCACCGGCACTTCGCCTATAAAACACGACCGACATCAAAGGATGATTACTCCCTCCGGATTGTATGTCTGCTTGGCGCCGATATGCTCTATGCGCCTTTCCCAATTATTCCCTAGATAGTAAAATCTCAGGCTATCCGTTTCTTCATCTATCAAGTCCACAAGTTTTTCCTTTAATTTCAGAAATGTTGAGTAATCAAGGTCTGCTTCAAAGACAGAGTTTTGAACTCTTTGCGCGTGGTTCTGGCACTCTTTTGCTACTTTCCTTAGTCTCGTCCTGCCTGCGTTGTCCATAGTGCTTACATCATAGCTGATTAATACCATCATAATTTTCACCTATTTGTATAAATATGGGGGATAGTTTTCGATTTCTCCTCTCACGTACTTTGCCAAAAGGTTACTCTGTACATAAGGCAAAAGACCCATTGGTATTTTCTGTTTTAAATGAGGATGCATAATATCACTTCTTTTTTTCTCCTGCCACCGGGTCAGCACTTTCTTTCTTCCTGCATCATTGAGCCATACTGCACCCGATATCTGCCGATCAAAATCTTTTTCGGCCACCACTTTTAAATTGATGGTGGAAAGAACAAATCTCTCGGCTATGCAGCGAAATTCCTCAACCATATCACATGCAAGGGAACTTCGTCCGCTTTTAAGCTTGTGGCAAAAACCAATGTAGCTGTCAAGTCCCACTGTTTCCAATGCTGAGGCACATTCCGCGGTGATCAGAGTGTAAATCAATGAAAGCATGGCGTTTACAGGATCCAAGGGCGGGCGCTTTGTTCGGAGGTTAAATTCAAAAGGCGAACCTTCCACAGTTATCAGCTTGTTGAATATGGAAAAATACTTTTGTGCACAGTTGCCCTCAATCCCTATAATTTCCTCTACGCTTTCTGCTTTAGATACCTTTTCGATTCCTAACAGAAGTGTTTCCAGAGCATCATTAATATCGGCATCCTGGCGGAGTTCTTCATTATCATGTAGAGTTCGTTTTATCAGTTGTCTTGTATTGCTGAATTTGGCTGCCATTGTGTTTGCTGTCAGTTCAACAGCTTTGCTTTGGAATTTTTCAATTTGAGAAACTCTAAGGAAAACATTCCCTTTTGTTTCTCCGCATACCTTCGCAAGAAATTTTCCTTGAGGTGAAACAAAATTTATTGGAATGGTTTTTTCCACACATTTGCCCATAAGTGCCGGAGAGCAACCCATGTAATTGAAGCATACTATGTTTTCCACATTGTCGAAGGGTATTCGCAGCTTTATGTCACCGTCTATTTTACATACCAGATTTTCACCATCCAAGGACAGATAAGTTTGTTCATTGGTTATGTATATGGTATTCAAAAGTTTTCTCATGCTACACCTTGCCTTTTTCTATTTCTCTTATTTCTTCAAATATACTTTTCTTAGCGCTGAGTTTAGGCATGCATAGATCTTTCATGGAACACCCGGAACACTTCTGCCCTTTTCTTATGGTCGGTATAACGCCTTTGGAAATCTTCTCTCTCATTTCAGCTAGCAGTCCCTGCAACTTCTCATCATATGATTCATACAGGTCTTCAAATAAAACAGGTATCCGTTTCTTAGTATCGGCATAATAGATAAACGCATCACTTTTGCAGTTGAAAGTATAGTCCACACAAATTTTCTGTGCAAACACCTGCATTACATCTTCTTCCCGATGCAAACCATTTTTAGGTGCTGTTGGCTTGTATTCAACGATATCAACTCTATACAGCTTCTCGCTGCCATTTATCGGCACGCCTTTTTTATCTTCAAAAAATTCAAGGCAATCAGTCACACCATACAGATTATATTTTTCTAAATCGTTATATACCGGAACCGAAGTAAACACTTTGGAGCCCCTTGAGCTGTACCTATGTTCCGGTTCATGTACCCGTTTATGTATGATGTTAGCCTTTGTAACGTATACATTTTCAGCCCACATCTGTCCTATTTCCATAAGACCCCATCTGTGAGGACAATACATATAATGCTGTATAGCTCTTATTGCAATTTCCTCCCTCATATTTTCTCAACAAGCTCTATGCCGGCCGGTATGTTTCTGTCAACGGAGATTTCGTAGTCCTTGAAGCTTCGTGGTGCCTCTTTTTCAACAACTGGCTTGACATCTATCTTCTCAAAGAGGAGATGTGACGGACAGTTTCCAAGAGGGCTTTCGTGTTTAAATATATATAATTTCCTCATACACATCTTTCCTCTTGCTGCACTGTGGTCATTCTCAAACATATTTATTATTGCTTCCCACAACAAATCAAGATCCTCCTCCGAAAGTCCTGTCTTGCTTGCCAGAGGAGCTGAAACATAGCCCTCCGCTCTGTAAAGTGCATATGGGATTATGCTTTTCTTTCCCATTTCAGTATCACCGGTTTCTTTTCTTGTATCTGTAGTTCTCGCCTGTCTTGTAATAGTAACCTCGTCAATGGTTATCGCAGACTGGCTCTTGGCGAAGTTTATCTGAACCGGGCCTCTCACAATACCACATGGGTCATCACCAGTGGACATTACTGCTCCAAAAGCTCTTACATCAAAGTAATGCTTGCACATATACTCTTTTGCACGTTCTACATCGTCAGCAACTTTACCCTTTTGTCCTGTCTTAAGATTTTCATTTTCATATGCTTCTTTGAATTTGGTATTCAAGGATCTTTCAGGTTTAATCAGTATATCATATCCGTCAGCGCGATCCTTTACCAGTTCAACATAATTTCTGATTTTTCTTTTCAGACACACATCTGTTATGTATCCACAGCCGCTTTCCATGTCCATCCTAGGAGAATTGCCCGCATCAGGGTCTCCGTTTGGATTGCCGTTTTCAACATCAAATATCATTACAAAATCATATCTGTTCTCAATAGTCATTTTAGTTTCCTCCCTCTATTTTTCTTCAATGCCTTTTTTGGTTTCAGCGAACAATACCTGTGACTGCTTGTAATAACCGATAATAAACTCTCCCTGCTCCCTCAGATTAAGATAATCAGGAAAACCATCACCAAGCTTTGACACTATTTCTCCTATCATTTTCTCATAATCTTGATATTTCTTCCGGTCTTTTCCCTCTAACTTTTTCAGGTGATTCTGTGCCAAACGATTAAGCTTTGGGAATACCATCACCGGTTTTGTTGCTGCAGAAGCAAAATATCCATCTCTGATGGTACGGTTAAGATCTCCTCCTGCCGCCTCACTTTGTACTTTTTCCAAAACGGCAAACAATCTGCCACACAAATATGCTTCGCTTCGGTTTTCTTTGTCAAGTCCCACTTTCAATTCCTCCTTTTCATAGTTTCTGTTGATGCAGGCTCTGATTAGTCCTGCGCGGACATTATTTATTTTTTCTTTTCCACTATCGGTCTTTACTCTTCTTACCATGGTGGAAAGAAGACCCTCTGGCAGACGGGTACCGTTAACCATCGCTTCAAAAAGCTCACTCATCAGAGCCGGATTTGCTTTCGCGTTTTCTCCTGAGCTTTTCGGAGACACAAGTTCTCTTTTTATCGAATCGAGCCATATAGCCTTAAAGTTCGATGTCGTCTGTAGATCCTCCTGAAACTTTGCTATGTTCCACAATACATCAGCATATTTTTTCTTCACTAAAAACTTCAACGACAATCTTGATGAATTAGGCTTCAGACCTGCCATATAAAAATCAACATTTCCGTCGATGTCTTTTAGTTCCTCACTTCTTAAAACACCGCTTTTGCCTCGTTTCAGAAGGTCATAAATTGTTCCTTCTATCTGCTCTGCACTGATGCCGACACCGTTATTTGCAAGCAGAGCACGGAAAAGTTCCTCTTCCGTTTCTCCCGGCTTGACTGCCCAAAATATAATCGTTACATCGTCAAATGCCATCTTGTGCTTATCACTTGACAGAATATAATTTAAAGCCTCAGTATATTTGAGCATAGCCACTTCAGAGATGTTGCTATTAAAAGACTGCTCGTTTCCGTAAGATTCTTCAGATGGATTTTTGAAACTTACCAGCACATTGCCAGTTGCAAGTCCCCCGTATACTCCCTTTATTTTACTGTGGATTCTTGCAATCCGAGTTTTTTCCCCTGTAACAGCACACTGAGCCGTTACCGTTTTTTCTTCTTCCTCCTTTTTTCCCTCCAAGAATCGTTCGTACCGATCTATTATGGTCGGTTCTTTGTGCAGGAGTCTGTCCGGTTCTCCCGACAGGCAAAATACAAAGCCTCCGGACCCGTATCCTTTTCCTAGACTCAATAATTCGGCATTTTCGTTTTCTCTTTCAGGTTTCCAGTTATTGATAAAGTTTCTATAAGCATTGATGACCGGTGAATCCAATCTTTCGATAAACTCAAGATTTTTTGTGACAAATGCCTCGTGGGATTTTCTTGCTTTTCCTGTCTTATCTTTTTCTGTCAGCTTGTCATTCTCAAAATTAAGCCCGAATATGTAAAGAGGTCTGTGCTCTATTATATTTGCTTCGATACCAGGCTTTTCTGTTCTCTTTGGCATCGTCTCTATGGTTGCGACATACTTTTCTCCCTCTTTTTTCTGGTAGGGAATTATCTCTTTTATCCTTCCGTCTTCAGTCAGTACAGCCTTGTACTTCACAGGTACATTTGAATATCCTTCCGGAAGAACTTTTCCTTCTGATTTGAGCATATCATAGTAGTCGCATAATCCCTTTATCAGCATATCAGTTCCTCCCTGTACTTTTTAACATCGATTACGCCATTCACCATGTGTGGTCTGTAATATACCGTTGTTGCTTTGTCAGAAAATTTCGGTTTATTCCAGTCATCGTTAACCGGCTTTCCTCCATCTTCAAATTCAACTCTGTAGCACATATATCCAAGGTCTACATCCCCCATTTCAAGAATTTTGCTGCTTATGAGATTTTCATCAAAATTCTCAACCATTTCAATTCTCTTTACGGGGAATTCGCTGCATCCTAGACACGGCGTCCTGAACCATTGCCCATTTTCAAGTCGTCTCTTGATTATGTTGTAGTGCTTGTTTTCACCGTCGCTTTCATTGTCGCTCTTTATTCCCGTAAGTTCAAAATGGAATTCGACTCCGTATTTTACATTTCTCAGCACCAGGGATGCTCTTTGGTTTCTGCTTTCATCTGCATAAATGCACGGATCTGCTGCCTTACCTTTCATCTTATTTTTCATGGCACTGAGCAATACTTTGTCCTTCACCTCATTTCGCCGTATATTGGCAAAGTCTATAGGCTGAAAAACCACAATCTTGTCGATAACATACCTTATGGCAGGTTTCCAGTACACACTTTTCAGCAAGCCTTCCAACGACCCAGGGGTTGGCACCTCATAGCTTACTCTTTCCACTTTCATTTCGGGTCTTGTAAAGCAGGCGTAGTCACCTTCTATGATAACCCTAAAGCCGTAACTCATATTCACCACTTCCTTTCCTTATCTATAATCTATGTAATAATCTTTTCCGGTGAAAACTATCCCTTTATTTTCGTCGTAGTAATCAGGATTTGCAAGGCAGTATATACCCTGCCCGTAATCCTTCACTGCGTTTTGGCTTTTTAAATTTTCCAATTCTGTTTTTGATACGCTACACAGATATTTCTGCATTGTACGAGGGCTGCACGGGATGCCGTTTTCCTGAAGTCTCAATATCTCTCTGCTGGTTTCATCAACTGCAACAAATATTGATTCCGTTGAATCCTCTATCAGCTTAAAATCTTCCGCATACTCTGCAAAAGGTATATACCTTATGTCTCTGCAATATTTACTCATAGTTTTGGCTGAAATCTCATCATCCTTCATATTAAACAATCTTTCATAATATCCGGTAATTACATCAGCCTCCGAAACATCGGCTCCCTTTTCTAGAAGGCTTCTCGTTAGATTTCCCTCATCAGTTGGCTTAGTGTCACTAAATTCAAATATGAATGTAGTAGCATTAGTTCTTTTCCCTTCTCTGTTGTTTCTTCCTCCCGACTGCAAAACACTGTCAAGTCCGGCCAGTTCCCTGTAAACGGTATGAAAGTCCAGATCAACTCCAGCCTCTATCAGTGATGTAGATACAACTATGATTCTTCTTTCCTCCGGCACATCCGATAAATCCGGATAATCCTCTTCTAACTGTTTTATTTCCCTTTTGATCTCATCAATAACTTCTTTTCTCTTTACCGGAACCATATATGTTGACAGATGATACTTTCTGCCATTACACATTTCATAAAGCCTTTGTGCCGTTTCTTTTTTGTTTACGATAATCAAGGATGAAGGGTTTTTACATGCCTTTTCTATGAGAGTTTCATCATCCACTTTTCCCATATACGCAAAGCTGCTCTTCTTAAACGGCTTAAAATCTTCTGTAATACTGACTAAATCTTCTATCCTGCTTTCCGGCAATGCATATTTGCTTATCAGCTTATGAAAGTCCGGCATCGTAGCTGTGAGCAGAATTGCCTCACTGTTCAGGTATTTGGTCACATATGAAATGCTTTGCAGACACGGTTTGAGATATTTTCGCGGCATCAGATGTGCTTCGTCAAAAATCAGAATGCTGTCAGCTATATTATGTATCTTTCTGAGCTTTCTTTTCTTGTTGGAATACATAGATTCAAAGAATTGGACCGCTGTTGTTACAATCAGAGGACAATCCCAGTTTTCCGTTGCTTTCTTTGCCGCTATACGATAATCTTCATCAAGATCTTCCTCGTCTTCGTATGAAAAAGATGACTGATGTCTCAATATTTGCGCATCCTCTCCAAAAATTCTCTCAAACTCGCTTATCGTCTGATCTATGATCGAATTATACGGGATCACATAGATTATCCTTTTTTTATTTTCCTCAATGGCCTTTTCCAAAGCAAATTTGATACTGCAAAGAGTCTTCCCGCTTCCGGTAGGCATATTCATCAAATATATTTCCGATTTTAAACTGATTTTGTCAAAAACCTGTTTTTGAAGCTCTCCTCTTGCCTTTTGCAAGTCCGTCTCGCACTTAAAAGCCTGTAATTCCTTATTCACTTTTTCAAGGCATCTTTTAAAATCCACCTTAAGCTTTTGTTCCTGCATTGTACCACTGGCAATGGCCGCATCAATGGAGTCGGCATCTGTAAGGCACGAAAAACAGTATCTGGTAATAAAAGAGAACTTGTCCACTCTTCTTTCAGCATCAGACATGCAGTCACTAAACAAGAAACTGTTGAGTTTATCCATATCAACTTTAGGCAGAGTAATTTCATTTTTGTAGTCGCTGAAGTCCAGCTCGGGGTCCTTATTCTCCTTGCGAAGATTTATTCTGTTATACAAACCGCCATTGTTAGAATAATCGTTTTCATGCCCGGCATCAGGAATACCACCGTGATGACCTGCAATACAATATGCCATCATCAACCCCGCTGGGAATGGATATTTCTCTATGGCTATGCTTGCCCCACAGGTTGAATGGTCTACGCGTATGTTTTCCCCGTTTATACGTCTTTGAAAAGCATTTGATACCTTTCCTGCATCATGGAGCATACCCATGACGGAGACCATTTCTTTCAGAGGCATGACGGCATATTCAGCCGCCAGCCCCGCTGTGTTCAAGCTGTGCTCTTTTATAGTCTGAACTTCTCCGGTTTTCTCATTAATATGAGCTTTATATATTTTTTTCAACACACTTTCTTCCTCCTTCTAATGCCCACACATATAATATATCACAATAAATATAATGCGGGTGAAAAAGTTATCATTTCAACCTATGTTGTAATAATACTCTCTTTTATGTGTCACGTCAAGAACATTGTTTGCTTTATTTTGGTATACAATAAATTATCTTAGCATAGCCAATTGTTTTTTGCAAAAATGAAACAGGCTGATTGCTTAAATCACAAACAGCCTGCTCCCTGCCCGTCACGGGCAAATTTTTCCATTGCATACCAAAATAATTTCTACTCACTCAGGCAAATTGCCCGGACAATTACTTGCATATTATACTACAATTCAGTGAACTTTACATCAAAAAACCTTACTTTGATTTTATGCATTTTTTCTCACCAACGGCTGTAGTCCACATAAAAAAGTGTTACACCGGAAAAACACAATTTCGGCCACGCAGTCCGAGGGGTTATTCTACCTGTAAATCCAAAATAATTTTTATATTTTATGTAATTAACCCTAGTATTTACCACGCTTTTACAAGGTGAGACAAGCTTGTCCAAGAAACGATTTTTCCTATTCTCATTTTATTTCAACGGTTTGCGGGTTTCATTAGAAAAAAATGCATAAACTCTGCCCGTCTCCGCCAAATTGAAAGCAGGTGGGTTCTTTACACATGCTTTTATTTTTCGTCAAAATTCAGGCATAGGATTCATCCATACAGGAGACGATCGAGTTTTAATCCGGCAATTATAAACCACTACTCACCTATTTCCAACGGTTTGCGGGTTTGGATGGTTTACTTTCCGGTGAGCGATCGTGAAAATTTATCTTGTTTTGTGATAAAACCAGCAAATTAACGCACATTAACGCAAAAAAATAAACCCTTTTCAGTGTCCACTACCTGAATCGGTTTATATTTTATAATTATGATAAACCACCCAATCTCTGAAACCGTTGAAATCTCGTTGGCATTGGTTTATTTTGACTCAAATTCGGCTGCCGGAAGAATATCAGCCTCGGAAATATTGGATATTACGCATTTTCCAGACTCATGCCCCATATGTACCCGGCCACCTCATAATGGCGCAGCCGGGAATTGGCTATGATACAGCCGAGGTTTGGCTTTGGTGCGGTCGGACCGCGTTACCGCCTGTCAACCAGTACAATGGTCAGCTGACACTGACCGGTTAAACCGGATCATCGTCGCAGCAGCATTCAAACTCGTTGTCGATATAGTGTGCGATGAACCTGACCTTGAAATTTCGCTTGTTGCAGATTGCATCAGAGTCGCCGGACACATCCAGATCCTCCGGCAGAACGAAACGGATGCAGCGTACTTTTATATCTGTGCAAGTCTGCCTGTAATGTGCCGGAACAGTGATAGTCTTAAGGCCTCGTCTGTGCTCGTTATTTTCATCATCTACTTCATTGAGGATTACGGCCAGAGCCACCCTTCTGTCAGGGCAGACATTTTTTATGGTCACATCTAGCTGCAGAATTCTTCCCGGAGAATCCAGTCCCAGTTCCCCTGCATCGTACTCTACAACATCTTCACAACCTTCAATGGTCACTTCCACCGGATCCGGGCAGCCTTCAGGGCAGATGGTGGTTCCGCAGTCAACTTGGATGAAAGGCGATGGGAAGGTCACAACATTATTGTCATCATCATCATACGAAATGTCCGAATTGACCTCAAGGCTGCCGGAGCAAGGTCCAACATGTTCCACAGTGAACTCAAGGGAAGCACCCTCGCTTTCCTTTACTCCAAGCTCTGCAATTTTCCACTCAACTGTCTGGGAATTAAGCAGAGATGCGGTTCCTTTGGTCGGCGTGTTTACAGAGACAATCTTGAAACAATCGTCGATTTCATCTGTTATTACGATGTTTTTTGCTCCCGGCTTGGAAATGTTCTGCGCCAGGTCTTCAAAAAGGTCTTCAAGCTTTTCATCATCCGGTGTAATGGCTACATAAGCGGAATCCGGGTCTGACGCCCAGTCTTTTAGAGCCTGTTCGTCGATTCCTCCATTGCCTGAAAGACCGATAACATATATTATCACGCCTGCTGCCTTGGCCGCTGTGGTAATCGGTGTCGGATCGCCGCCCTGGGTTGTAAATCCGTCGGTGAACATTACAAGAATTTTTTCGTTAGTCGATGCCGGGTCGAAGAGATCCAGAGCTTTGGTGAAGGCGTCCTCGTGATTGGTTCTTCCGCCCGCCGTTAGATTAGTCACAGCGGTATTGAGAGACTGCACTGATGTGATCAGCTGAGTGTCTTGAGTTGCCGTAGTGGCAAAACTTACAATGCCTATTCTGCTTCCTCCGCCTATCTGTCCATCCTGGCTCCCGTCTGTGGATTCATCGAGAATCTCAATGAATTGTAACGCGCCCTTTTTAAGATTATCCAGCGGTGTGCCGCCATGCTCTGCGAGCGGTCGAGAATAAGCACCACATCTACGGGATTGCTTACTATACTTGGTTCTGCAGTCAGTGACAGAGTCACATTAAAAGTTCCCCCACAAGGGATTCGGTCTGTGCTCAGCACTTTGTTTGAATTGGTTATACCCATATAAATTTTCCTTTCCTGACCCCATTTGATGGGGCCTTCTACAATATATACTGTCGGAAAGAAAGCCGCCACATGGAAAATGCCGTCACGAAAAAAGCTGCCCCGCAGGGCAGCCTGAATAAGACAAAACAGTTAACATTCTAGTTGAATCTGTAAAATACCAGCGTCGAAGTTTTATGACCGTCGTCATATGTTATCTGCAGTTTTCCGTCGTCGGTGAAGCAATACTTCATCTTCTGGTCATATGAAATTCCGTCCCACTCCACGGGAATGTCCGTGTCCACCGTCTTATCTATATGCAGAATCAGCTCCGTATCGGAAAGGACCTCCAGCCATCCCTCTATGCCGGGATTTCCCGCCGCAATATCGTACATGGAATAGCTTCCGTCATCGCTGACCTCCAGGTGAAGGTAACCGGTATAGCTGTTGGGATCCTCCAGAGTGGTTTCCTCGCACTCCCAGCCTCCGCGGAATTCCTCAGCGATAGGCTCACCACCGGCAAAATCCTCAGAATCGCCGCTGCCAAACAAAGAGCATCCGGCCAGAACAATGGTCAGCACAATCATCATGCAAAGTATTAAAAATTTTCTCATTAAGTTATTTCTCAAATCATCCGCCCCCTTCTTATGTTTCCTAAAGCACCGCCGGAAGAAGCAGGTTGAATGCTTCAGGCACCACCTCAAAGTCAATGGCACCTGCATCCACAATCTCACCGTCAGTGCAGAGCCTCATGTTACCGTCAAGAGGCGTAATCCGGGCTTTGCGGCAGGTCCCGGCATATAATATCTGATTAATATCCGGCAGCTCCATATGGGTTCCCTTAGCATAGTGCGGAAACTTTTTCAGGAAATCAAGCCTGCTCACATTGTAAATCACATTCACATCCATTTTTCCGTCGGTCACCGATGCGTAAGGCGAACTGTGAACACCGCCACCACAGAATCCTCCGTTGGCAATGGCAGTCAGCAGCAGCGGCCCGTCCTCGATAACCTTTCCGTCCAGCTCCACACGAAGCTTGGCACCCTTTTTCTTTATGTATGTAATTGCAACTCCCATAAGGTATGCGAAGGAGCCGGCTATAAGCGTGTGATTCTTAAGTTTGGCAGTCAGGTCCACCACATTGCAGTCGAATCCGATGTTAAACATGTTGGCGCAATATCTTGTCTGCTCCTTGCCGGCCAGCAAACCGCTGTATCTTATGGCATCACATTTAACGACTTTTCCTTTGAGCTGTGCCTCTACATCGAGAAAATCTCCTTCGTCAGGAAAGTTTCTGCAGAAATCGTTTCCTGTACCTATTGGCATTACGCCTACTGTCAGATTATCATATATGATAGCTCCGTTAAGTACCTCGTTGAGGGTACCGTCACCGCCGCAGGCAATGAGCCTCACTTCCTCGCCGGAAGCTGCAGTCTCCTTTCCGATAAGATCAGCAAAGGCCTCTGCATCACCTACAGCCTTTGTCATATAAGTGGATGCCTTTATGCCGGTCTTCTCAGAAGTGCTGCGGATTTTCTCAACCAATTTATCTATGCCTTTTCCTTTACCTGCTTTTGGATTTATCACAAAAATTATTCTCATAATATGACTTCTCCTTGAATTTCTCCAAACTACCCCGACTATATTCTATTGTTTTTCGCCCCATAAATCAATTGAACGGTGAAACCGTAAAGTTTTCTTAGCATTTTCTTAACGCGCCCTTTGAGAGCCCACTTTTATTTTTCCATACTTTAGGGTATAATAATACGCGAAGTCTAAAATGCCCGGCCAGGGCGTTTCTATGGTAAAAACAATTTGATATATATGGAGGTAAATTATGGATCCAAGAGTAAAGGAGCTTTCAAGAGTTCTCACAGGTTATTCCTGCGACCTTAAGAAAGGTGAAAAAGTACTTATCGACTATGAGGGGGAATGCTGCAAACCGCTGGTGAGACAGCTCATTAAAGATGCATATAAACTGGGAGCACGCCCATATGTAAATCACAGAGACAGCACTGTTCTCAGAGAGGTTCTCATGGGAGCCGACGAAGACCAGATAGAATTCTTAAACGATTATCAGCTTTATCAGATGAAGGGCATGGATGCTTACATTGCAGTGCGTGCAGGTGAAAACACATCAGAGCTTTCAGATGTTCCGTCGGAAAAGCTCAACATGTACTACAAGCTCACAAGACCGACCCTGGACTACCGTGTAAATAAGACAAAATGGGTTGTTCTCAGATACCCTAATCCATCCATGGCCCAGCTGGCGGGAACTTCTCAGGAAGCTTTTGAAGACTTCTATTTCAATGTCTGCACTTTGGACTACCAGAAGATGAGCAAGGCTATGGACCCGCTGGTTGACCTGATGAATCGCACCGACAAAGTTCGTCTTGTGGGCCCGGGCACTGACCTGACCTTCTCCATCAAGGACATTCCTGCTATCAAGTGCGACGGTCTGAGAAATATTCCTGACGGTGAAGTTTACACTGCTCCTGTACGCGAGTCTATGAACGGTGTTATCTCATACAACACCTTCAGCGAGGAACAGGGCTTCACCTACGAAAATATCCGTTTTGAAGTTAAAAACGGCAAGATCGTCAAGGCAACAGCCAACGATACCAAGCGTATCAACGAGCTTCTTGACACCGATGAAGGTTCACGCTACTTCGGTGAATTTGCCATCGGCGTAAACCCTTATGTGCTGCACCCGATGAAGGATACCCTTTTCGACGAAAAAATCTGCGGCAGCTTCCACCTGACCCCGGGCATGGCCTACGAGGATGCCAACAACGGCAACAAATCAGCTGTTCACTGGGACCTTGTCATGATTCAGCGTGCCGAATACGGCGGCGGAGAAATCTGGTTTGACGATGTGCTCATCAGGAAAGACGGAATTTTCGTAATTCCTGAACTGGAAGGCTTAAATCCGGAAAATCTTAAATAGCATATCTGTTGACATTTTCAATTTTGGACACATTGTGATAGCTCATTTTCCACAAAAAAAAGCAAAAAACCTCTGTTTGATGGGGATTTACTCCTCGAAAACAGAGGTTTTCTTTGCATTTTTTTACTGTATAGCCTAAATTTAGTTAAACTATAGTACTTTTCCTCCCATCAAACGGGATTTTTTCACGGATTTTTGTGGAGTTTTAGACCCGTTTGAGAACCATTACCAGCTTCCGCCGCCACCGCCGCCGAAGCCGCCTCCGGAAAATCCGCCGCCTCCCGAGAAGCCGCCTCCGCCGAAGTCTCCGCCGCCACCGGTGTTGATTGGAATATGGACGCTGCTTGAAACAGCGCTTCCAAAGTTATTCATAACGTGAGAGAACATCCAGGCATCAAACATTCTGTCACTCATGTCATAACTATTATACCAGTCAGGCGACTGAATGTTAATCTTTTCGAAATTCTTGGCCCACTTGTCTGTCAGACCCATTACAAAGGCATAAGGCAGCACATCGTAATAGTACGATGGGTTTTCTTCCACCAAAGCATTTATACGGTCAAGCTCTGCCGCCTGAATGAAATTCTTCAGCCCCAGAATTTTACCCATGAGTTCAATGCTGCGCGGTGTCCTCTGCATCATATTCACTGTAAAGAACTGTGCTGCTATTATGCAAACTGTAAACAGAATACCTATAAGGGCATTTTCAAATAATCTTCCCGCACAAATTCCGCCAAGTATCAGTACTGCCCCATCAATAAGCCACATAACAGCACTTCCCACAAGCTTTCCGGTTTTTCCTCCGACATACTTTTTAGAATCCATCACCAAAAGAATAATGGTAAAAATCGCAGCGAGGATTGCCGGGAAAAAGATTCCTATAAAGGAAAGCACTCCTCCGTCCTGATTGTATTCAGCAGCAAAGGCCGCAGTAAGTACAGCCGCCAGTGCTGTAATCACAATGCCAAGCACGGAGAACACCTGGGACCTCACCGTAATCTGCCTGTTCTTCTTCTTTACGTAAAAACCGGTAAGCTCCTCATATGCCGCTAAGTATGAATCTCCGAATTCCTCACCCAGATCATCAAGCCCCACCGTATCACCTGTCTTAAAAAGACCGTCGAAGAGAGTTCTGGCAAAGAGCTTTTCGCCCGGATCAATATCCTTCAGCTTTGTCAGACGGAATTTCTTCTTATCATACTGGTCTATGGAAAGGTATCCCTTGTCTGCGTAGTAGATTATCAGAGAGACCAGATCCTTCTTATCCACAGTGCCGTCGATTATGAAGCCGACCTCAGCCGGAGTAAGGCCTTCCGGCGGATAGAATTCCACAGTAGGAATGATTTTCTTGTCCCGTCCGAAAAGCAGCCACAAGATTCCCAGCAGCAAGGCTGCACCAATGAGGATTCCCATAACAGCAGGCTTCATCCATTCTCTGTTCATCTGTCCTGCCCAATATCCTTCAGGCAGGTCTATCTTCATGGTCACGCCTACACCTTTTGCCAGGCTGTGCCCGGTAATCGTGACTGTGCAGCTTTCCTCATCGTAGCTCCATTTAACATTTTCTACGGTTTCACTGCTGCCATATCCGGAAGCATATAGCTCTATGTTTTCCTCATCTACAGCCTTAGGCAGTCTGACAGTTATAGTGCTTTTTTCAATATCTGTCTCCCAGCCCGTGTGGAGCAGGTCTATGTAAAGCAGATCTTTTGAGGTATCCCTGTCGTCATACATTCTGATGCGATAGCCAAAACGAAATGTCTGCCGTCCGGTTACTGTTGTGTCACCGCTTCCTATTTTAAAGACCCTGCTGTCATCTTCGTCATAAGTCTCATACTCCCAGTCGTCTACCCACATTCTGTCGATTTTCATGGCGGTATTGCCGTCCATGTCTGTCATGGGAATATATCTGTAAATGCCGTGACGTGGCGTGTCGTAATTCACATTGATTGTCTCCGTGAATTCATAGCTGTTGTCCTCGCTTACAATTACATTCACATCGTATGAGTCGGTAGTATATGCAAAGGCGCCTGCCGCCGCAAAACTCCACATGGTCAAAGCCAAGACGCATACAACCAGCGCCCGAAGCAGACGGCCTTCCTTTTTTCTTTCATACCTTAACATCTTTAGAATTTAACCTCAACATTCTTTCTTTCCTCAGCGGAATCAACCTCAAACATAGGCTTTTTCTCAAAGTGGAAGATGGAAGCAATAATGTTTGAAGGGAACATTTCGCACTTGGTGTTGAACTGTTTAACCACTGCATTGTAATACTTTCTTGAGTTGGCAATGTCAGCTTCCACTGCCTTCAGCTGATTCTGCAGGTCTAAGAAGTTGGTGTTTGCCTTAAGGTCAGGATAAGCTTCAGCTACTGCAAAGAGAGTTTTGAGAGTTCCCTGCAGGGCATTTTCACCTGCCATCTTTTCTTCAACTGTTGAAGCATTCTGAAGATTATTTCTTGCTGCGATTACATTCTGTAATGTTTCCTTTTCATGAGCCGCATAACCTTTCACAGTCTCAACCAGATTAGGAATCAGGTCGAATCTCTTTTTGAGATAAACATCCATGGTGGCAAAAGCTTCATCACAGTTGTTTTTCATCTTAATGAAGGAATTGTACATTCCAATAACAATCACCACAAGAGCGATGACAATTGCAATAATAATACCTAATAACATATTTTTTTCCTCCTATATTTTTAAAATTTGTTAAAACAGATTTATGGTTTCAGCTGCCAGTCTATTGGCTTTTGCCCTGTTGCCTCCAGGAACCGGTTGGCCCTGCTGAAATATGCTCCGCCAAAGAAACCGTTGTAGGCTGACAGCGGACTTGGATGAGCCCCTGTCAGAATCAGATGGTTGGGATTGGTTATCAGAGCCTCTTTTGCTCTGGCGTTAGCTCCCCAGAGTATGAACACCATAGGTTTCTCTCTTTCGTTGAGAAGCTCTATAACCCTGTCGGTAAAGATTTCCCAGCCTTTCCCCTTGTGTGAATTAGGCTCACTGCGTCTGACGGTAAGAGTGGCGTTGAGAAGCAGCACTCCCTGCCTTGCCCAGTCTGCCAGATAGCCGTGAGACGGCTGGTCGATTCCAAGATCAGTTTTCATCTCCTTATATATGTTTACAAGCGATGGCGGTATTTTAACACCCTTGTTCACAGAAAAGCAAAGTCCATGGGCCTGACCCGGCTGATGATAAGGGTCCTGTCCCAGAATAACCACCTTTGTTTCTTCATAGGGCGAATACTTCAGAGCATTAAAAATGTCTCCCATAGGCGGATATACCTCCCCTGTCCTGTATTCACTTATGAGAAATTCCCTCAGCTTTATATAATAGTCTTTATCAAATTCACCTGCCAGAACTTTGTCCCAGTCATTGCCCAGATTGACCATATCCCTTTTCCTTTCCTGTTTTTTCGGTTTAAAGTATAACACAAGCCGCTGGACTTTTCCACTTTTTTCGCTTATACTTGGTTTATGAGTACAAGTAGAATTTACATTTCACATCTGGCCTGCCGGCCTTTAATGGAATACCTAAAAAACAGTGGATTTTTACTATCTGTAGTTGGTGATGACCTGAAACCCGCAGAAAATACAGCTTTTCCAATCAGCTGTCACCCTGATATTTTGCACTGTCACCTTTCCGATGGAAAGGTTTTTCACGGTGATCCCGCAAAGCCGGGACCCCTATATCCTGCCGACTGCATATACAATGCCTGCTCCACCGGCAAATTTTTTATACACAATCTGAAAATAACCGACCCGTCCCTTCTTGCTTTGGCCGAAGATTCGGGTCTGATAAAGATACATGTGCCTCAGGGCTACACACGCTGCAGTGCTCTGCCTATAGATGAAAACTCAATCATAACTTATGACCAAGGTATTGCCCGAGCCTGCCGTGAGCAGAACGGCCCTGATGTTCTGTTGGTGCGTCCCGGACATGTTGAGTTGCCCGGATATAACTGCGGCTTTATAGGCGGTTGTGGAGGCCGTGCGGGAAATGAAATAGTATTTAACGGCGACCTCTCTGCTCATCCGGACTTTGAAGCAATCGAGGGTTTTATAAGGGAGAGAGGTCTTGACCTGGTATATTTTAAAGACGAGCCTCTTACTGATATCGGCTCCGTCATTGAGGAGGTATTTTAGGTTGAAAAAACATGCAATCATACCCATTTTTATATCACACAGGGGATGCCCCAACGACTGTGTTTTCTGCAACCAGAAGAAAATAACAGCCCGTCAGGGAGATGTGACCCCGGAGGATGCAAGACGCACTATAGAGGAACACCTTTCCACTTTGGAAAAAATGAACCTGGAGACAGTTGAGATTGCTTTCTTCGGCGGTTCTTTCACCGGAATACCCATGGAGGATCAGCGGGCCTTTCTGGCCATTGCCAAGGAGTATAAGGATGCGGGTAAAGTCAGCGCAATTCACCTTTCCACCCGCCCCGACTATATTAATAAAGAAATACTGGACAACCTGCGTGACTACAGCGTGGATGTCATCGAGCTGGGAGTTCAGTCCCTTGATCCTGAAGTTCTCAGGCTTTCCGGCAGAGGCCATAATGCCGAAGTTGTATACGAAAGCACAGCTCTGATTAAGGGGTACGGCTTTACCCTGGGCATACAGCTGATGATCGGATTGCCCGGTGATACTTTGGAAAAGTGCATTTTTTCTGCAAAGGAAGCGGTTAAAATGGGGCCGCAGATCGCACGCCTCTATCCGACGGTGGTAATTAAAGACACCGCACTCTACGATATGTATTTAGATGGCCGCTACCAGCCTCTTTCCGAGGATGAAGCCGTAAATCGTACAAAAGCGATGTACGAAATTCTTGATAATGCTGGCATTAACATCATCCGTGTGGGTCTTAAGTCCAGCGACATTATGGCTGATCAGCTGGCTTTTCACCCTGCCTTCCGTCAGCTGGTGGAGGGGCGCATCGCCAGAGACCGGCTTGAAGCTCAGGTGCAGGAACTTTATCCTGGAATTGAAGGTTTTGCTCTGTTCATTTCCAATGAAAAATGTTATAATAACATGTTCGGTCATAAGGGTGTAAACCGCAGATATTTCGCGGACAAATACCCGAGGCTGAATATAAGATATGTTAAAGACAGTGATGTCGGCCTCTCCCTTGCCAATAACCAATACAAGGTATCAGCTCCGGAGACAGGTTCGGCAGATTTGATGAAAGAAATATAAAGCATATTTGCAATTACAAGGAGGTAAATAATGAAAGCAGTAATCACAGTTGTAGGTAAAGATATGGTGGGCATTCTGGCCCGCGTTTCCGCTGCCTGTGCAGAGATGAACGCCAACGTGCTGGAGGTTACCCAGTCCATTCTTGACGGATATTTCTGCATGGTAATGGTAGTTGATATCAGCAAAGTTGATACAGGCGTAGAAGGTCTTGATGCTCATATTAAAACAGCCGTGCCTGATATGGTTATTCATGTTATGCACGAAGACATTTTCAACTCAATGCACCGTATTTAAGGGTTGCTTCGATCGTCTCTACGGCGTTGCCGTATGGATGCAACCCTTGCGATTCCGCCCTGCGGAATCTGAATCGATTGCAACCCTTGCGATTCCGCCCTGCGGAATCTGAATTGGTTGCTTCGATCGTCTCTACGGCGTTGCCGTATGGATGCAACCCTTGCGATTCCGCCCTGCGGAATCTGAAAAAGAAAAAGGAGAAATGAAACAGAATGCTGAATTTTAATGACATAATGGAAACCATAACCATGATTCAGGAGGAAAATCTGGATATCAGAACCATCACTATGGGCATTTCCCTTCTGGACTGCGCAGACAGTGATATTGACCGTTCCTGCGAAAAGGTTTACAAAAAAATATATGAAAAAGCCAAAGACCTGGTTAAAACCGGCGAGGCCATCGAGAGAAAATACAAAATTCCTATCGTAAATAAACGAATCAGCGTAACGCCTATCTCCATGCTTGTTGCAGTAAGCGGCGGAGATCCGGTTAAATACGCCCTTACTTTAGACAGAGTTGCCAAAGATGTAGGCGTAAACTTCATCGGCGGCTTCAGTGCTCTGGTACAGAAAGGCTTCAGTGCCGGAGACAGAGAGCTTATCGAGGCTATTCCGCGCGCTCTGGCAGCTACTGACTTTGTATGCTCATCTGTAAACATCGGCTCCACTAAAGCCGGCATCAACATGGATGCAGTGAAGATAATGGGAAATGTAGTTCGTGAGGCAGCAGAACTCACCAAAGAAAGACAGTGCGTCGGTGCTGCCAAGCTGGTGGTATTCTGCAACGCTCCTGAAGATAATCCTTTCATGGCAGGAGCTTTCCACGGAGTGGGAGAGCCTGACGTTGTGCTCAATGTAGGTGTTTCCGGGCCCGGCGTTGTTCGTGCAGCCCTTGCAAAACTTCCTGATGATGCTCCTCTTAACGAGGTTGCAGAGCTCATCAAAAAAACTGCTTTCAAAATCACCAGAATGGGTCAACTTGTCGGTGCAGAAGCCTCCCGCATGCTGGGAGTGCCTTTTGGCATAATAGACCTTTCTCTGGCACCGACACCTGCTGTCGGCGACTCAGTTGCTCATATTTTAGAGGAAATCGGCCTTGAGCAGTGCGGCACTCATGGTACCACAGCAGCTCTCGCTATGCTTAACGATGCAGTGAAGAAAGGCGGCGTAATGGCATCCTCCAGTGTTGGCGGGCTGTCAGGTGCTTTCATTCCTGTAACAGAGGATGCCGGCATGATTGCAGCGGCAAGAAGCGGTGTTCTCAGCATTGAAAAACTTGAAGCGATGACAGCTGTATGCTCAGTGGGTCTCGACATGATTGTAATTCCAGGCGAGACACCGGCAGAGACCATTTCTGCAATTATCGCTGACGAAGCGGCCATCGGAATGGTCAACTCCAAAACCACAGCAGTAAGAGTCATCCCTGCCATCGGCCTTAAGGAAGGCGAAGAGCTGGACTTCGGCGGCCTTCTGGGAAGTGGCCCTATTATGAAAATCCGCAGCCAGTCTTCTGCCAAGATGATAAACCGCGGCGGCAGAATCCCTGCACCGATGCAGAGCTTGAAAAACTAAGCGTTGCTTCCATTATGCGGGCGGCGTTTCCGTAAGGAAGCAACGCTTGCGATTCCGCAAAGCGGAATCTGAAGCCGCGACGTGCTTCTATTATGC
>CALZOZ010000028.1 GCA_945828095.1 uncultured Clostridia bacterium | reverse complement strand
GATTCCTCTACGTCTCGTGGGCTCGGAGATGTGTATAAGAGACAGCCTTAAACTGCTTACGAAACAGTGTAACCGTTGTGGCCACAGCGATAAAGTCGGCCACAGGTTCTGCCAAAAAAACAGAGAAAGCTTTGTCTGCAAAAAACAGCGGCAGTATGTAAATCAGCGGAATCAGCAAAATGATTTTGCGCAGGCAGGCCAGGAAGAAAGACGTCTTGGCATTGCCGATGGCGATAAAGGTCTGCTGACAGGCAAGCTGCGCGCCCATAAGAAAAAGCATTGCAGCATAAACCCTGAGAGCCCCTGAGGCGTAAGCGATGAGTTCAGGATTGCCGTTGTTAAACAGCCGGATGAAAGCCTCGGGCATAATCATAACGGCAGCCCAGATGGCCACGGAATATGTCAGGCAGCTTTTTATGAGTACTGAAAATGATGCTCTGACGCGCTCAGAATTACCTGCGCCGAAATTGTAGCTTGTAATAGGCTGAGCGCCTTGAGTAAAGCCGGTCATTGGCAGGAGGCAGAGCTGTGTAAGTGTAGAAAGCACCGTCATGCTGCCCACTGCAACATCCCCGCCGTATTTGAGCAGCGAGGTATTGAAGCATATGCCCAAGACGCTTTCGGTAAACTGCATGATGAAAGGCGAAACTCCGAGAGCGAGACAAGGCATGATAATGGATGGATGCAGAGGCATGTCCGACGGACGAAGCCTGAGAATCGTTTTCTCTCCTGTGAGGAAGACTATAATCCAGACAGCCGAAACAGTCTGAGCTATTACAGTTGCAATGGCGGCGCCTTTTACACCCATATCGAAACCGAATATGAACACAGGGTCAAGCACTATGTTGATTACTGCTCCGATCATGACAGAGAGCATACTGATTTTAGTAAAGCCTTGAGCCGATATAAACGCATTCATGCCCAGAGAAATCTGTACTGCCAGGGTGCCCAGAGAATAAATGCCCAGGTAGTCCATGGCTGCATCGATAGTGTTTGAGCTGGCACCGAAAGCGAGAAGCAGAGGATGGCCCCAGAGCTGAAGGACAGCAGTCAGAACAAGACTGATTATTATGAGCAGAGAAAAACAGTTCCCCAGAGTTTTTTCGGCTCCGGCATTATCCTGCTTTCCCATAAGAATCGAAGCGCGGGGAGATCCGCCCATTCCCACCAGACATGCAAAGGCGGAGACTGTCATGATTACAGGCATGCACACACCTACGCCTGTGAGGGCAAGCCCCGTAGGGTCATAGTGACCGATATAGATGCGGTCAACCATATTATATAAGAGATTTACCAGCTGGGCAACTACAGCAGGTAAAGCGAGCCGGCGGAAAAGTTTTCCCACCGGCTCTGTTGCTAAAAAGTTCTTTTGTTGTTCCATTTACCAAAGACCTCGGGTTTGGCTATTTTACGTATACCTTTGGAAGTCTCTGGCCGAATGCGCAGGTGATTTCGTAGTTGATAGTGCCTGTTGCCCGGGCAATATCATCTGCGAGGATTGTGTTCTTTCCGTCAGTACCCATTACGATAACTTCATCGCCAACCTTTACATCAGGAACATCTGTAACGTCGATCATGCACTGGTCCATGCAGATGTTTCCTGCAATCGGAGCGATAACGCCGTTTACGATAACCTTAGCGTTAGCAGAGTAAGGACGAGGGTATCCGTCAGCGTAGCCAAGAGCAATAGTTGCGATCTTTGCAGGCTTTTCGGATATGTATCTGCGGCCGTAGCCAACTGAGAATCCGGCAGGAACGTCCTTTAAGTGAACGATGTTTGCCTTGACTGACATAACCGGCTTGATGGAAAGCTGGTTTACATCAACTTCGTCTGATGGGTAGCATCCGTAAAGAATGATTCCCGGACGGCATGCATCGAAGTGAACTGTAGGCAGTTCCATGATAGAAGCACTGTTTGCCAAAGTTCTGAAAGGAATTTCGATTCCTGCTGCAGTGAGGGTTTCATAGAACTTGTTGTACTTTGCTTCCTGCTGGTGTGAGTAAGTCTTGTCGAAGGCGTCAGCTGTTGACATATGTGAGAACATACCCTTAATCTTGAAGTTAGGAAGAGCTGCGATTTTTTTAACGTCTTCTACAGCATAGTCAAGTTCGTCTGCCAGATAGCCGATTCTGCCCATGCCTGTGTCAACTGCGATAAGGCCTGAAACAACCTTTCCGGCTTTTTCAGCTGCATCGGAAAATGCTTTTGCATTAGCGGAATCACATACAACAGGGGTGATATTGTAGTTTACGATGGTGTCAGCATACATGTCAGGAGTAAGACCCAGCATGATGATGTCTTCCTTTGCGCCGGCTTCTCTCAGGGTAACTGCTTCCTGAAGAGTTGCGATGGCAAATGTCTTGCATCCGTTTTCTCTGAGAACTTCAGCAACCTTAACGCTTCCGTGTCCGTAAGCATCGGCCTTGATTACGCCGATCATTTCGCGATCGCCGATTTTAGCCTTGATGTTCTTAATGTTATAGTCAAGATTTGATAAGTTGATTTCTGCCCAGACAGGTCTTAAGGCTTCTTTGTACATGTTCTTTCTCTCCTTTTTGTTTATCTTACTGATTTATCAATTATAGACCCCTTTGCAGAAAAATTCAAGAGGACAAGGCTGTTTCAACGGCGGTTTTTGAATGAATCAGGCGGATTTGCTTGAAATTTTCAGGAAAATATAATATGCTTATAATATCTCAGGCTGCCAGAGGAAGTCCTCCGGCAGAAATACGTTTAGGAGAAAAATTATGGAAAGAGATAGTTTTAAAAGCAGAACGGGATTTATCATCGCGTGCATCGGCTCTGCGGTGGGAATGGGAAATATCTGGCTGTTTCCGGCAAGAGTATCTGCATTAGGCGGTGCGGCATTTTTGATCCCGTATTTTATTTGTGTTATTGTAATAGGTTTTACAGGGGTAGTAGGCGAGATGGCATTTGGACGAGCCATGGGCGCAGGGCCTATGGGGGCATTTGGAAGCGCCACAGAGAAAGCAGGGAAGGGAAGAACTCCCGGCGAGGTCCTGTCGCTGATACCCGTGCTTGGAAGTCTGGCGCTGGCCATAGGTTATTCGGTGGTAGTAGGCTGGATTTTAAAATACCTGGTGGGTTCTGTTACCGGCTCGGTATTTCAGGCACAGAATATAGACGAGTATATCGGAGCATTTAACGAAACATCCGGAGCATTTGGCAATGTGGGCTGGCACCTTGTGGCTCTGGCACTGACATTTGCTATCATGATTTACGGTATTGCCTCCGGAATCGAGAGAGCTAATAAAGTGATGATGCCTCTTTTCTTTGTGATGTTTGTGGGCATGGCCATTTATATTGCAACCCTGCCGGGCGCAGCTGACGGCTATCGCTATCTGACTCAGCCTGACTGGACGCTGCTGGCTAAGGGAAAAACATGGATATACGCCCTGGGACAGGCTTTCTTCTCACTGTCCCTGGCGGGTTCAGGAACACTGGTTTACGGCTCATATCTTAAGAAGGATGTAGATATCCCTTACAGTGCGAAAAATGTTGCTCTGTGGGATACCGTGGCTGCACTGATCGCAGCACTTACCATTATTCCTGCTATGGCTACTGCGGGACAGGAGCTTACAACAGGCGGTCCTGGACTCATGTTCATCTTCCTGCCCAATGTTTTCGCACAGATGCCCGGTGGAAGAATTGTAATCGTAATATTCTTCATGGCTGTGGGTTTTGCAGGCCTGACATCTCTGGTAAACCTCTTCGAAACTCCGGTGGAAGCACTGCAGACAAAGTTTGGTTTTTCCAGAAAGAAAGCAGTAGGTGTTATAGCTGTAATAGGAACTGTAGTTTCACTCTGCATAGAGGGTATAGTTTCAGGATGGATGGATATCTGTTCCATTTATATCTGTCCTATAGGTGCGCTGCTTGCCGGCATCATGTTCTTCTGGGTATGCGGAAAGGACTTTGTAAGACAGCAGATTGACATGGGGGCAAGGAGACCTCTCGGCAGATGGTACGAACCTGCCAGCAAATATGTTTTCTGCGGGCTGACACTTCTTGTACTTATACTGGGAAGCATAATGGGCGGAATCGGCTAGAAAAGATTCGAAAAATCTATGAATTAAGACAAACAAAAAACAAAGCCTTCTATGGTATAAAGTAATAACCACAGAAGGCTATTTTTAAATTCAACTTGGTATTTACTACAACGCTTCCATGCCTGTATTAAGTGAATGCTTAACACGGTCTGCTTCTTCTGCGGCTTTAGCGTTATTCCACTGATCCATAGTGCCTACCAGATATCCTGTAATACGGCGGATTCTTTCAAAAGGAACATGCTCGAACTCATAGTTAAGGTCGGCATATTCACCATCGATGTTGATGTCGAGAGTTTTAAGCTTTCTGTTATACTTATTTTCAAGATAATCTACGTATGCTAACTGCTCCTTTTTAGGTGCATTTCCCGTGATTGTTACAGACATGTTCTACCTCCTGTTTATGTCAATATTTAGACGTTTTTTCTGTTGATTTATCTATTATATACCTATATCTAGTATTTTTTAAACATTTTTTCATAAAAAATCTCTGAACAGCACCAGAAGAAGATTGTTATTATATAAATCTCCGGCTATAACAGAGCTGTCCAGCCAGCCTATGACGGTTTCGCAGTGCTCCGGCATAAACAGTCCCACCGCAGGAACAACCAGGGCAAGAAAAACGAAAACATAAATCACTCCTGTGATTACGCCCAGGAGAAGGCCTAAAAGCCAATCCATGACACCGGCAAATCCGCCGTGATATCGATGTGAAAATGCCCGTCCCACAAGAGACAGCACTACCCGCAGCAAGAAGATGATTGCTGCGAAGCAGATTATAGTAAGAAGGAGACCGGCAATTCTGGCAGAACCTTCAGTAATCAGGGAGCCTGCTGCTGCGTCTGCCCCGTTTTCCTTGAATAGATCAGGCAGTGCCATATAGATATTGGAGCTTTCCCATTTGATGGATAGCCCCTGATTGATTTTTTCTGTAATTGTGGTGCCCACATTGCTGCTCATCAGCCAGGCCGCCATGTCATCACAAAAAATCCAGGCAACTATAAGAGACACAAATCCCTTAAAAAAACCTGCGACGGACATGGCAAATCCCTTTCTCATGGAAAAGAAAATGGTGAGTACCAGCACCGCCAGAATTAAAATGTCCATTACCATTGGAATACCCCCGCACAAACCCTTCTGCTTTCGCATAGGTTCAGAAGAAATAACATATTATTTATTGATTGTATAGTGCTATTTTACTAAAAAAAATCAAGGGGCGCAAGCCTATCCGAGGAGGAGAGATATGGGAGGTCAGTACGGACCGTATGTGATGTATTTTTTGAGCCAGCTTTTGCAGAAGCAGCAGGCCATGGCCGGTGCAGAGCAAAAAGAGAAAAACGAGTATTTTTCCATGGATGAGACTGCAGCCAGCTGGCACAGGCAGGAGGACGTGGAGATTTTAAAGAAGTTTTGCAGAGAGGGTTATGCGCAGGCGAAAAAGCACGGCCACTTTATTATCGGAACGGGCCAGAGAGGTGATTTCATAGGCATTCCGGGGAGATTTCTCATAGAGGAGCAGCCAGCGGGAGGGGCTACTGGATTTACTTTATGGCAGCCTCTTGCGGGGGGAGATGAGCTTTATGAGAGTCTGGAGAAAATTGATGAGGAGACAGCGAAGCAGGTATTCGGGTACTGGATTGCGGCCATAGACAGCAAAACCCTTAGAATCAGCGAATATTAGAATGTTTTTTGTATGCAAAATCCAGTTGAATAATTTCCAAAGATATGGTATCATCTAATAATGTATGGATAAGTTTATGTTAGAAGCCCTTGCGGAGGCCAGGAAGGCTGCAGAAAAGGGTGAAATTCCTGTCGGTGCAGTCATTGTAAAGGATGGCGAGATAATCGGCAGAGGACACAATTCAACGGAAACGGACAGAGATACCACCGCGCATGCTGAAATGGTGGCCATCAGGCAGGCGTCTAAGTATTTAGGAGAAACTCTCGGCTGGAGAAGGCTGACGGGCTGTGATATGTATGTCACAATGGAACCCTGTGCCATGTGTGCCGGCGCCATAGTGTGGGCCAGAATAGAGACTCTCTATATCGGCACTATGGACCCGAAGGCCGGCGGCTGTGGTTCTGTCTTTAATATAGTGCAGGAACAGAAACTCAACCATTACGTTGACATAGTACAAATAGAAGACGGTCCTGTTAAAGAGGAATGTCAGGAGATAATCCGCAGATTTTTCAGAGAGCTCAGGGACCGAAAAAAACTTACTAAAGAGAAATCGGAGGACACGAAACTATGAAAAGAGCAGGCCGTATTTTAAGCCTAGTAATTATTTTGGTAATGATGACAACCGTTTTCTGCTTTGCAGCTTCAGCTGAGGATGCAAAGCAGGCTGACAGTAAGGGCGGGCTTACTTTGCTGGATACATATCCTAAGGATGGTTCCAAGGGCGCGTCTATTGAAAACATGTCCGTAAAGCTTTACTTTGACGGAGAGTTTACTGAAAAGAAGCTGAAGGGCGTCAATGACAGCACCATTCAGTTTATCGGACCGGAAGGAGAGAAGCTTCCTACAAGAGTGCTCTACTCACCTAAGGAAAAGGGCGTAGTTCTGGTAATCGTAGACAACGACAAAGATGGCAAGATTATTTCCGGTAAAGGAAATTCCGAATATACTCTGAAGGTATCAGGAAATATCAGAGACGATCAGGGCAACACTCTTGGACAGGATACTGAAATTAAATTCACTACACTGAACCAGAGCGCAAACAACATGATTAACATGGCTATGATGTTTGTAATGTTCGGAGCTATCATGGTAATCTCCATGAAGGGAGCTAAGAAAGAGGCTCAGAAACAGCAGCAGGCAAGAAAAGACGACAAGGTTAATCCGTATAAGGAAGCCAAGAGAACCGGCAAGTCCGTTGAAGAAATCGTTGAGCAGGATCAGAAGAATAAGGCAAAGCAGGCTGCAAAGGCTGCAAGAAAAGCCGCAAAAGAAGATGACGACTATGACGACTACCTTGAAGAAGGCGTTTACAGAGTGAAGGGTCCTCGTCCTATTGCAACTGCAGGCGGCAAGTATATTACAGGAAGAAAAGCCCTGGCAGAAGCAAAGAAGGCTGAAGAAGAGGCTAGAAAAGCTCAGCAAAAGCAGTATAAAGCCAAAAAAGGCAAAGGCAAAAAGAAGAAATAAATAAAAATAAACAGGGCGGATGAGAGGGGTTTCCTCTCATTTTGCCTTTAAGGGTACATGAGGGTTATTATGACTAAGGAGCGAAGCGGAGCCACAGAACTGAACCTGAGGTCATTTGCCAAAATTAATCTGTCTCTGGATATTACGGGAGTCAGAGATGACGGCTATCATCTGGTGGAAACAGTTATGCAGCAGGTATCCCTATATGATGAAATAAATATCAGGTGGGAGGCGGAAGCCGGCCATGAACTTGAGATTGCCGTTACAAACAGCAAGCCATATCTCCCTACGGACAGCAGAAACCTGGCATACAAGGCAGCCCTTCTCATGGCGGACCAGGCTGAGATTCTTGGCAAAGTCCGGCCTGAGGGAACCTTGAAGATGCATATTCAGAAGCGTATCCCTGTAGCGGCAGGTCTTGGAGGCGGAAGCGGCAATGCGGCGGCTGTAATGATCGGTCTTAACCGGATTTGGCGCCTTGGCATGGATACAAGAAGCCTATGCAGTCTGGGCACAGCACTGGGGGCAGATGTACCTTTTTGCATCCTTGTGCAGAACAGCAGATTTACCTGCGCACTGGGGACAGGCATTGGCGAGGTTCTTACGCCTGTGAAGAGGGGTCTGGAAAAACACATTGTGCTGGCTAAACCGGCATTTGGAGTGTCTACTAAAGAGGTTTTCCGCGAGATAGATAATTGTCCGCCACAAGAAAGACCGGAGACGAATGTTCTGCTGGGGAGCCTTTCCCGTAAAGACATGAAAAAGGTGTACCGGAACATGATAAATGTTCTGGAAAGCTATACATTGAAGCAGTACCCTGAGGTACAAACTCTGAAAGATCGGCTCAGTGCTGCAGGAGGAGCATGCAAAGTCCTCATGAGCGGCAGCGGACCGACGGTAATAGGAATTTACAATCACTACGGAGCGGCACGGAGGGCCTGCCTTGAAATGAGAAGTCAGGGTTATGAGGCCTACTGGGCGCATACAGGAAAAGAAATTTGAGGAGAAAGAGATGTTAAACTTTGATTTGCAGAACCACAGACCGCTGAGAGAAATTGTATACGAAGAGTTAAAGAGACAAATCCTTATCGGTGAGATTGCACCGGGAACAAGAATGATGGAGGTTGAGCTTGCCGACGATATGGGCGTCAGCCGCACTCCTGTCAGAGAAGCAATCAGAAAGCTGGAGAAAGAGGGGCTTGTGTCAATTGAGCCAAGACGCGGCGCCTACGCTTCGGACATTTCGATTAAGGACATAGTAGATGTTATGGAGGTGCGTCAGGATCTGGAGGGAATGGCGGCAGGACTTGCTGCAGCCAAGGCAACAGACGGCGAAAAGGCAGAACTCATAACAGCTACCGAGGAATACAGAAACGCTGTTGAATCGGGCAACGTCGAGGAAATTATCAAATGGGACGAAGCTTTCCACAAGCTTATCGTAAACTGCAGCGGAAACAAGACACTTGTTCAGCTGATTTCACAGGTTCAGGAGCTGGCACTCAGATTCAGATACATCTACTACGATGATTTTTCAAGATTCGAGGGACAGCCCCAGGAGCATAAGGAAATCGTTGATGCCATCGTAAGCGGCGATGCTGAAAAGGCAAGAAGAGCTGCTGATGAGCACATTTCAAGACTGAAGGAATTCGTAATCAATGAAGGCGAAAGCGTATTCCACGGAAACCACATAAATCACGGAAAAAACCCGCAGTAGCGGGTTTTTGTCTAAGCATAAAACGCCCTCTTTTCGAATAGATTGTAGCAAGACCAAGTTTGGAAAGGGGAAAAGCTATGACCTACGAAAAGGATATTCCGGATTACGCCATGGTTCCGGCCAGAGAGATAGAAGAAAAGGTTATTGTGCCCGTTACGGGAAACGCAGTATATACACCGGTACAGGTGACAAACATCACCGAAAAACCCAAAACTGTCATAACCATAGAGGAGGACATTCTGGTGCCGGACACCAAGCCTGACCTTCGGGAGATTCTGCTCATCGACGGCAGAGCGCGCCTCTCTTCTCGGGAAATCGACCGTATAAACAAGACAGATGATTACATAGGGCTTTCCGGAGAGGTAGAGCTGCAGACTCTTTATATGCCGGAAAACCGTAAGGCCGCAGGACCTGTAATAGCAGTTCAGACCAGAGTGCCTTTTAAGGAAAGATGGCATACCGATATTGCACCGGAAGCTACGCTGATTCTGGACTGCCGCACTGAAAAAATAGAATACATGGTCATCAACGAGCGCAAGTATCGGGTTAAAATATCCCTGGCCATTATGGCCAGAGAGTGCGTGGACCGCAAGGTGGACATTTTTGAGGGAATAAACGGAGAGGAAATACAGATGCTCAAAGAGAGGGTGGAAATCAGCAGCATCGCCCTCCGCAAAAAGGACACCCTGACAATAAGTGAGAACCTGGAGATAAAGGAGGACGGAAACTTTGAATCCATCCTCAAGCAGGATATAAATGTAGTGGAAAACTATAAGCAGTTTACGGCGGAGAAGGTGGTTATAAACGGCTTCATCTTCGTAAATCTGCTTTATACGGTGACCGGAGAAAGTCCTCTTGACTGCATCAGGCAGGCTCAGGAAAGGGTTGAGTTCACACAGTTTATTCCGGTAAAACAGCAGGGCAGCGGCGGAGGAAGTCTCTGCTTTGACGGCAGCGGCCTTCGCGTTAAACTGGTGCAGGACGAGGAAGCGGGAGAGGTATTCCGATTAGAGGGTGAAATCATCACTTATGTGGAGCTTTATGCAGGAACGGAAAGAGAGATAATCGTAGACGGCTACCACAGAGAAAAAGATTTTATCTGTGATTTTAACGAGGAAAGAAGCCGTACCCCTGTGGCATCAGCTGCAGGAGAGGCATCGGTGCGTGAAATCATTTCACCTGATGCGGCCTACGGGGAGATAGAAAAGATTCTTTACACAACATGTGAAATCATGGATAGCGAAAGCCGGGGCGAGCAAGGCAAGGTTATCACTGAAGGCAGCCTTCAGGCAAAGATGATCTGCATGTCCCTTCGTGATGAAGAAGAGCCGCAGCTGTTTTCAATCAGGCAGGAGGTGCCTTTCCGCGTAGTGACTGCAGTGCCGCAGATGACGGGAAGCGAGATAATTTCCAATCGAATACATGTAAGAGACATATGGGCCGAAAAGATAAACGGCAAACAGCTGGAATTCAATGCATCGGTTATGGCAGGGTCAGAGATTATGCGGGAAGTGCCGTTTAAGGTACTGGCCAATCCTGCCTTTGAGGAAAGCACCGCCAAGGAAACCATGGCACCTATGGTTGTTTATGTGGCAGGAAAAGACGACAGCTTGTGGAGCATAGCAAAGAAATTCAAAACATCGGTGGAGTCGGTGGCAAAGCTCAATCAGTTGGAAGAAGGGCAGATAGCCGAGGGACGCAAGCTTCTGATAATAAGATAGAACGGAATATATAATTTTTCGAGGCGGGCTGTATTAAATGCAGCCCGCTTGTCTATACTCTCTTTGAAACAAGGGGGTATAAAATGGATTTGAGAGGATTAAAAATATATTTCATATTGCTTATTTTTGTGGTGGGACTGTGCATGGCGGATTACATACCTAAGGCACAGGCGGCTCAGGAGGAGATAAGTCGAATCGAGCAGACTCAATGGCCGGCTGACGAGGAAGGTATGATAAATGAGTATGAAGGCATAATCAGATTCCATGTTATAGCAAACAGCGACTCAGACGAGGATCAGGAGCTGAAGTTCAAAGTAAGGAACCGGGTGCTGGCAAAGGTGCAGAATGCGCTTGAAGGAAGTCAGGGAGCGGCACAGACCAGGGCATATATTGAAGATAATCTTGAGGAGATTGAAGCCTGTGCTCGGCAGTGCGTCAGGGCAGAGGGCTATGACTATAGTGTAAAGGCAAGGATTGGCGTTACAGCCATTCCGGCCAAACAGTATGATGATTTGTCCTTTCCGGCAGGCAGCTACGAGGCACTTACCATTACCATCGGTGAAGGCAAGGGCCAGAACTGGTGGTGTGTTGTTTTTCCTCCGCTTTGCCTCGTCGATGCGCGGGAAAGCGGTCATGATGAATTATTTGCCGAAGACGCCCAGGGGCGTCTGGTGTTAAAATCCAAGGTGGTGGAGCTGCTGAAGAAGGGCGGCATAAAAAAACAAGCAAAAATAGGAGAGCAGAATTAGATGGTTCTGCTCTTTTGTAATTGAAACAGGGGATTGCCGGTGCTATAATATTACGTATTACACATCTTCTGGCCGCAGAAGATATTTTCACAAAAAGAGGTTAATTTCAAATGATAAAGAAATATATAAGTGACCTGAGAAAAGAGTTCAATGGTTATAACGGCAAAAAACTGACAGCGGATTTAATGGCGGGACTTACAGTTGCAGCAGTTGCGCTGCCCCTTGCGTTGGCATTCGGAGTAAGTTCCGGGGCAGACGCGGCATCGGGACTTATCACCGCAATTGTAGCGGGAATATTAACAGGAGTCCTCTCAGGAGCATCATATCAGATATCGGGGCCTACCGGTGCAATGACAGCTATTCTGCTGACGGTATCTGCCAAGTACGGACTTCAGGGAGTATTTCTGGCAGGAGCTATTTCGGGAGTAATTCTCTTACTGGCGGCATTACTGAAATTCGGTAAGCTGGTTTCATATATACCGCTGCCTGTAATTACGGGATTTACTTCAGGTATAGCTATAATAATTGCGCTGGGGCAGATTGATAACTTTTTTGGAACTGTCTCCGAAGGGGAAAATGCCCTGCAAAAGCTCATTTCCTACGGCAGACTGGGATTTGATCCTAACTATTATGCCGTGATGTTTGGAGTAATAGTTATAGCAATAATGCTGCTGTATCCGAAAAAGCTGAATGCAAAATTTCCCGCATCGCTTGCCAGTATAATTATTGCGCTGATTATACAGATTATCTTTGACTTTGACGTATCGGAAGTAGGGGCTATCCCAAAGACGCTCCTCCTTGAAAACAGACTTATGCTATCAGCGGTTACATTTGATTCGATAAAGGTACTGATTACTCCGGCAGCCAGTATTGCGGCCCTTGGTATGATTGAAAGCCTTTTGTGCGGAGCTTCGGCAGGAAAGATGAAAAATGAAAAGATCGATGCCTCGAGAGAACTTGTTGCACAAGGTATAGGAAATATAGTTATACCTTTTCTCGGAGGTGTTCCGGCGACAGCTGCTATTGCAAGAACCAGTGTTGCCATAAAAGCGGGAGGACAGACAAGACTTGTAAGCGTTTTCCACTCAATAACTCTCATTGCTTCCATGTTTCTGCTGGGGGATGTCATGTCCAGAATACCCCTTGCTGCTCTTGCGGGAGTGCTTATGGTAACAGCATGGAGAATGAACGAGTGGGAGATGATAAAGTCCATTTTCAGCAAAAAACTCAAGTATTCAATGCTTCAGTTTTTTGCAACAATGGCGGCTACGGTTGTGTTTGACCTTACGGTAGCCATTACAATCGGTGTTGTGGTGGCTATGGTGATATTCGTGCTCAGAAGCAGCGAGCTTACGGTTGATGTAAGCGATGTGGATGCTGAAAGGCTGATTAATTCCGGAGTAAACGGAAAGCATCATATACATACGAAAATAATATACCTGGCAGGACCTCTGTTTTTCGGCACGCAGGATAAGCTTACGGAAGTGCTCCATCAGCTGGATGATGCAGAGGCCATAATATTCTCCATGAGAGGAGTTCCTATCATAGACGATTCGGCTATCGAAGAGTTGAGAATGCTCTATAATGAATACAACGGGAAGGGTGTTAAATTTCTGTTCTGCGGAGTTCAGCCAAAGGTAAAAGGAACCATGGAGCGTGCAGGATTCGTGAGTGAAATATCAGAAGAACATTTCTGCTGGGATGCTGTTTCAGCATTGAAAACCATCGAGAAAGAAAAAACCGCAGAGGATTGACTCCTTCGCGGTATTTTTCTTTCGTCTTTATGGTGTGTTTGGAGAAGTATATGAAAAAGAATCAGCTTTTATAGCCTTTTCTTGTTTACCTATTTGCTGCCGGAAGCCTGCTGTGCCGCCTGCAGCTTTACGTTGACTTTCTTCATTTCGTTGTCGCGCACGATTGTAAATTCTACTGTATCGCCTATTTCATGACTTTGAATTTCTTTAAGAAGCACAGATGAATCTGTAACCTTTACATCGTCGATGTAGTAGATCAGGTCTCCCGACTTGAGGCCGGCCTTCTTGGCGTTTTCTCCGGTAACTTCCTTAATATATACGCCAGTGATTGATACGCCGTATTGCATTGCCAGCTGAGGTGAAGTCAGATCAACGATGGTAATACCTGCAGCAGGTCTTCCTTCCACATAGCCGTTCTCTATAAGAGACTTAACTACAGTTCCAACCTTATCACACGGGATTGCAAAGCCCAGACCCTCAACATCGGAGCCGGAGGATTTTGCTACTACGATACCGATGAGGTTCCCATACTGGTCAAACAGTCCGCCGCCGGAGTTCCCCGGGTTAATGGAGGCGCTGGTTTGAATAAGGGTCATTGTCTTGCCATCAAGTGTGATTTCTCTCTCGAGGGCACTGATGATGCCTTCTGTAGCAGTACCGGAAAGAGTACCCAGAGGATTTCCTATAGCTACTGCCAGGTCTCCTACGGAAAGGCTGTCCATAGTACCTATTGTAACCGGGGTAAGGCCCGTCTTGTCGATTTTAATTACAGCAAGGTCTGTCTGCTCATCTGATGCAACCAGTGAAGCATCGCAGGTGGTTCCGTCGTGAAGGGTAACCTGGATAGTGTTTGCATCTTCTATAACGTGGTTGTTGGTTATGATGTAGCCGTCCTCGCTGTAGATTACTCCGCTGCCTGCACCTTTGGTGACATACTGACGCAGCCAGGTGTCTGTTGCGATGGATTCTGTAGAAATGGCTACTACTGAGTTTTCGTTTTTAGCTATGATTTCCTGAACAGAAAGCTCACTGCCTGTGGCTTTTGCCAGGTTGTAGTTTGTGGTGGTTATTGTCTTATCGATTACTGATCCGCCAAAATGACTCATGGCCAGAGCGTAGGTTCCTGCGCCGACTGCTGCTGAAACAACCATACAGATTATGAGTGTAACTACAAAAGCTTTTTTAGTCACATAGGTTGGAGTTTTCTTTTCCTTAGGGGTTCGCTTTGGAGCCTCCGCAGTATCTGTATACATTGCCCTGTTTTCTTCACGTTTTTCTTCATACTGAAATTTATCCCAATCGTCCATATTATGGCCTCCTCTCGTATCTCCTTCGATTTATCCAAATTATAATCAGTTTTTGTGTATTTCCTGTGTAAAAAAGATGTGAAATATGATAAAATATCTTGTTGAGGATATAAATATTATGGAAAGATGTTTTATAGAATATACAAGGTGGAAATCCACGGCGCTGCCTGAAGATCTGATGGCGGAGCTTGAGGCTATAGAAGGTGACGGAGACGAGATATATGATCGTTTCTGCAAGGATATTGTTTTTGGAACCTCAGGCCTTCGCGGAAAAATGGGAGCAGGAACAAACCGCATTAACTCTGTGGTTCTGAGGAAGGCTTCAATGGGCATTGCCCGCTATCTGACGGAGCGGTATGGAGAGCCAGGGCTTGTCATCGGCTTTGACACCAGAATAAATTCAAAAGAATACGCGGCCTCTGTGGCAGAAGTTTTTGCTGCAAGGGGCGTTAACGCCTATGTTTTCGGCGAGGCAACTCCTGTGCCGGTGGTTTCCTTTGCGGTGCGCCATCTTAAGCTTAACGGAGGCATAATGATTACCGCCAGCCACAATACGAGGGAGTATAACGGCTATAAGGTTTACGACCATTTTGGCAATCAGATCGACGAAGACAAAGCCAGGCTCATAGAAAAATATATAAAAGAGGAAGATCCTTTCGAGGGCTGCGGGGATGCAGGAAAAGGTCAGGTGTTTATCCTTGATGACAGTGTGAAGGAGGCATATCTGGCTGAGGTGCAGAAAAACATCCTTCTCTGGGACGAGGAAGCAAACTGCCGCAAGGCTCTTTCGGAGCTTAAGGTCTGCTATACACCGCTCAACGGAAGCGGACTGGGCTATGTAACGCAAATCCTCAATTCTTTGGGAGCTGGCACTGTAGACGTGGTGGAAAGCCAGCAAAAGCCGGATGGAAATTTTCCTACCTGCCCTTCGCCTAACCCGGAAAACGATGGAGCCTTTACCGAGGCTCTCAAGGTATGCGCTGCAAATCAGAACAAATATGATGTGATTCTGGCTACCGACCCGGACAGCGACAGAATGGGTGCTGCCGTTTTAACCGATGAAGGTTATTGCAGGCTTAGCGGCAATCAGGTGGGCGAGCTGATGTTTGACTATATCCTGAGATGCCACAGCAGGGGCGTCTGCGGCAGGGTGCTCAGCGATGGAATGACGGCCTTCAAGAGCTTTGTAAGCTCACCTCTGACCGAAGAAATGGGACGAGCCTACGGAGTCAAAGTGAAGAATGTCTTTACGGGATTTAAAAATATTGCCCTGGAAATGGAGCGGCTTACAGCATCAGGAAGAAGCGGCGACTTCCTCTTCGGTTTTGAGGAAAGCCTGGGCTACCTTTACGGTGATTATACCAGAGATAAAGACGGAATAATGGCCTGTCAGATGCTTTGCCTGATGGCGGCGGAGCAAAAGTCTCAGGGAAAGGATTTAGTCCAAAGGCTTGAGGAAATTTACGGGCAGTACGGCTATACCGAGTCCATAACCACGGCACTGGTATATAAGCAGGAAAAAGACCGTCAGAGAATGGCAGCCATGGTGAAGTCCCTTTTTGACGGAAAGCTCAAAGAGTGTGCCGCTTTGGGAAAAGAAATAAAAAAAGAGTTCTGTTACCGCAGGCAGAGCATGTACTGCGCGGACCTTGCCGACGGCTGCAGGGTAATCGTCAGACCGTCGGGGACTGAACTTAAACTTAAGATATATATCTTTGCCAAAGGCGCCACCAGAGAAGAGGCCATCGACAAGGCGGCAAGGCTTTGCGCACTGGTAAGAAGAACATTGGAGGAAGAAGAAAGAAAAAATGAGTAATGCATATATAGGATTAGATAAAAGTGGCTCCTACAGAGTTTATCTGGCAGTGACAACTGACCTGGTGGAGGAAGCCCGCAGAATTCATGATACAACGCCGGTGGCAACGGCAGGACTGGGCCGGGTGCTTACCGGAGCAGGAATAATGGGCCTTATGCTCAAAAACCAATCAGACAAGCTCACTGTAATATTCAAAGGCGACGGACCGGCTAAACAGATTCTGGCCACATCTTTTGCAGACGGAAGGGTCAAGGGATACATTGCCAACCCTTATGTGGATCTGCCTCTGAACGAGGTGGGCAAGCTGGATGTTGGCGGCTCGCTGGGAATCGGTGAGCTGACAGTCATCAAGGACCTGGGACTGAGAGAACCTTATGTGGGAACCATCGCATTAGTTGACGGCGAAATCGCTGACGATCTGACTGCGTATTACTACATTTCGGAGCAGCAGAATACGGCCATTTCCCTCGGCGTAAAGGTGGACACCGACTGTTCCGTAATGGCGGCAGGAGGCATGATTATACAGCTGCTCCCCGATGCAGAGGAGGGCGCTGTCGATGCACTTGAAGAGATGCTGGCAGACCTTCCGCCTATAACCACCTTGGTTGAGGAAGCTGCCAATGCTGCAAACGGCCAGGGTGAGGAAAAGATGCTTTCACATATGATGGAAAGAATCTTCGGACAGATGCCGGAGGCTTACAGAGTGGACGGCCTTGAATTCAGAGATTTAAGATGGGAGTGTGACTGCTCTGAGGAAAGACTGGAGCAGGTGCTTATGACCATAGGAGAAAAGGACCTCACAGATATTATCGAGGAAGACGGACAGGCTGAGCTGGTATGCCAGTTCTGCTGCAAAAAATATCATTTCGATAAAGAGCATCTGGAAAGAATTCTGGCAAGCGTAAAGCAAGTATAATGGAGTGGAGGTGTTAGAGCATATGGAAAAAAAGAGAATAGGCATCATTTTTGGAGGAAGGTCCGGAGAACACGATGTCTCCCTGCTTTCGGCCGCTTCCGTTATCAGAGCTATTGACAAAGAAAAATTCGACCTGTTTTACATAGGCATAACCCGTCAGGGCAAGTGGCTGGCAGTACCGCAGGTCTTTGGAAGAGATGTTGATGGAGACCATGACATTACTGCTGATATAATAGAGAACGGCTCATGGGAAAAGGCAGGCGAAGATTTTAATCCGGGAGACTTAAAGAAATACGTTGACTTTGCCCTGCCTGTTATGCACGGCCCTTACTGTGAGGACGGCAGGATTCAGGGATTATTTGAAATGCTGGATATTCCTTATGGAGGCTGCGGAGTGCTTGCTTCAGCTGTTGCCATGGATAAGGCGGTTTCCAAAGAGCTTTTTGAAAGTGCAGGTCTTCCGATATGTGCGTATGAGCTTATTACTGCAGATGAGGCTAAGCACGATAACGATAAAGCTGTGGAAAGAGTTGAAGAAAATATAGGATACCCATGCTTTGTTAAGCCTGCCAATATGGGTTCCAGCGTGGGTATAAGCAAGGCGTCGGATAGAGAGCAGCTTAAGGCGGCCATTGAATTGGCGCTGAAATATGATAAGAGAATCGTGGTGGAAGAGTTTATAGACTGCAGAGAGCTGGAAACCGCTGTACTGGGAAATGAAAGCCCTGAGGCTGCAGCCGTAGGAGAAATTCTCCCTTCGGCAGAATTTTATGACTATAATGCCAAGTACTGCGATGGAGGAGCATCCAAGCTGTGCATACCTGCAGACATTTCTGAGGAAATGACAGCACAGATACGCCGTATGGCTGTGAAGGCTTATACTGCCATCGACGGAGCAGGCTTTGCGCGTGTAGACTTTTTTATAGACAGAAGAACAGGAAAGTTATATATTAATGAGATAAACACCATACCCGGATTTACCAAGTACAGCATGTTCCCGCTTCTTTGGGATGCTGCCGGCGTGAAGTACGGGGAGACTATTGAAAGGATAATAGAACTGGGATATGAGAGATATTACGCTGAAAATAGTAGGTAAACAGTGCTACGACAACACGGAAGAGGATCAGATGGAGTTTGTAACCGACGGACAGCTTTATGTCCGTGACGGTTCAGTTTACATGATATACGATGAAAGCGAGGTTTCCGGCATGGTGGGCTGCAAGACCACTTTGAAGATAAAAGGAGACTCCGTTAAGATGCGCCGGATCGGCCATGTAGGGTACAACACTGAGCTGTACTTTGAAAAGGGAAAACGATTCAGCAGCACCTACGAAACTCCATACGGCCCGATGGATGTAGAGGTTCTCACCAGCAGAGTGGAGAACAATCTTAATATGGATGAACTAAAGGGCAATATCGATATTGAATACAATGTAAGCCTGCAGGGCGTGGCTGAGGGCCGAAACAGGCTGACCATCGATGTAATGTAAAAAGGTAACAAAAGCTATTAGAAACTAAGGAGAAGAAAAATGCACAAGATAGGTTTTGACGCAGAAAAATACATTGAAGAGCAATCGAAATATATTCTGGAAAGGATAAATCACGGCAACAGCGAAAGGCTGTATCTGGAATTCGGTGGAAAGCTGGTTCACGACAAGCACGCCATGAGGGTGCTTCCCGGCTTTGATGAAAATGCCAAGATTAAGCTGCTGCAGAGAATGAAGGATCAGGCAGAGATTATTATCTGCATTTATTCCGGAGACATCATCAACAGCAAAACACGCCAGGATTTTGGAATAACCTACGATTTAGAGGTTCTCAGACTTATTGACATCTTCAGAAAACACGATCTGAAGATAAACAGCGTTGTAGTAACCAGGTATGAGGACGCACCGGCTGTAAATATGTTTATCAATAAGCTGGAGAGACGCGATATCAAAACCTATAAGCATTTCTATACAAAGGGTTATCCTACGGATGTGGAGACCATTGTAAGTGAGGAAGGATACGGCGCCAATCCATACATAGAGGTTACAAAACCGCTGGTAGTGGTAACCGGCCCGGGCGGCGGCAGCGGAAAGCTGGCTACATGCCTTTCCCAGCTTTATCATGAATATAAGAGGGGAACAAAGGTAAGATATGCCAAGTTCGAAACTTTTCCTATCTGGAATCTGCCACTCAAGCATCCTGTCAACATCGCTTACGAGGCGGCTACCGCCGACCTTCGCGATGTGAATATGCTGGACTCTTTCCATCTGGAAGCCTACGGGGAAATGGCGGTAAACTATAACCGCGACCTTGAGGTTTTCCCTGTTGTAAAGAGAATCATCGAAAAGATTACAGGCGAGACGGAGTACCAGTCACCGACGGATATGGGTGTAAACCGGATTGGACTCTGCATTACCGATGATGAAGTTGTAAAGGAGGCAGCCGTACAGGAAATCATCAGACGTTTCATGATCGCCAAGTGCGACTATAAAAAGGGTAAAATTACAGAGGATGCTTTGGAGCGTTCCGAGCTGCTGATGAAGGAGGTTGGAGCTGCAGAAGAGGACAGAGCAGTGGTGATTCCTGCCCGTGAGTACGCCGAGTACAAGAGAAACTGCGATAAAAAATATGTCAATGTGGTTGTAATGGCCATTGAAATGCCTGACGGCACCATAGTAACAGGACGCAGCAGCAGACGAATGGTTGCTGCGGGAGCCGCTGTGCTTAACGCAGTAAAGAAGCTTGCGGGAATCCCTGACGACCTTTACCTCATTGCACCTAATGTTTTCAAGAGCATACAGGAGCTTAAAGGGGGAGTTCTTCATCATGACAGAACCAGCCTTAATGTGGAGGAAATCCTCACAGCCCTTTCAATTTCCGCAGAAAGCAACTCCTGCGCAGATAAGGCTGTAAAAATCCTGGAGCAGCTTAACGGATGCAAAGCCCACTGTACAGCAATCCTCAGTGAAAGAGATGAACAGACCCTGAGAGCAATGGGCATTGATGTAACCTGCGACCCTGAATATCTGACAACCAACTTATACTTTGCATAGGATAGATTTAAATGAGCAGAAAAACAGAACGAATGAGAAAAAACAACTCAGCAGATGGCATGCCCAGGTATCTTAGGGTTTTGGGAAACCTTAAGTACAGACTGATTGTTGAAGGCATCGGTGTAGGACTTCTGGCCGGCATACTTGTTTCAGCTTTTCGCCTGTCGCTCACCAAGGTTGACGAAATCAGAAACGTGCTTCTTGAAGGCGCGCAGACAAAGATTTCCCTTATTGTGTGGTGCGTGCTCCTGCTTTTCTTCTTTACCGTATGCGTGTCTTTCGTTGTGACAAGAGAGCCTCTATGCACGGGAAGCGGCATTCCTCAGGTAAAGGGAGAACTGGAGGGAAAGATAAAGGCAAACTGGCTGGGTGTAATAATAGCAAAATTTTTCGGAGGCATAATGGCTGTGGGAGGCGGTCTTTCTCTTGGCCGCGAAGGTCCCAGCATCCAGCTGGGCGCCATGGTAGGAAAGGGCTTTTCCCGGCTCAGCGGAAGGCTTCGCAAGGAGGAAAGACTTCTGATAACCTGCGGTGCCGGTGCAGGACTTGCTGCAGCTTTCAGTGCGCCCCTTGCTGGAGTGGTCTTCACCCTTGAAGAACTGCATAAAACCTTTACTGCAGAGGTGCTGCTGTCTACAATGGCTTCGGCAATTACTGCCGACTGGGTGGCGTCCTACATATTTGGTCTGAGACCGGTGTTTTCCCTGACTATATCCAACAGCCTGCCCCTGTCCCATTACTGGATGGTACTGATTCTGGGTGTGATAATGGGGGCCTTCGGGGTGCTGTATAATAAGTGCATATCACTGTCCCAGGACTTTTTCGGTATGCTTAAGCCTGTGTGGCTGAAGGCGGTTCTGCCGTTTATAGCTATCGTGGTGCTGGCGGTATTTTATCCGAAAGCCCTTGGAAGCGGACATGATCTGGTGGCCTTCGCCGGAGAGGGCGGCACAGGGGTCAAGGTGCTTATTGTGCTTCTAGCCATTAAGTTTGTCTTTTCTATTTTCAGCTTCGGAACCGGAGCTCCGGGAGGAATTTTCCTGCCGCTGCTTGTGTTAGGTGCTGTAACAGGAGGACTTTTCACCGAGATTGTAAGCCCTCTGGTGGGATATACAAATACATATTCGGCCTACTTCGTGATTCTGGGAATGGCGGGGTATTTCGCCGCCATTGTGCGTGCACCTATTACGGGGATTATCCTTATAAGTGAAATGACGGGAATATTTTCTAACCTGCTGCCTCTGGCGATTGTGTCGCTAGTGGCCCATATCACCGCCGAAATCATGGGCGGAGTGCCGATTTATGACCAGCTTCTTGACCGCATGATGTATGTAAAAAGAAAGAATGAATAAAGAAAAAGAGCCGCTGTGGGAATGACATCAGCGGCTCTATTTGTCTGTATGCGTGTTTTTGACCAAAATTTACGTTCGTTTAGACTTATCTATTTTCACACACTTTCACCAGATGAAGCCGGTCAAAGCATGCACACAGAAGCTTTCCAAAACACCCTTCACTCATAAGATAAAAAAATAAAGGGAATTGTGACAAAAAATCAGATTTTCCCGGACTTTTTCTGAAATTTTTTTTGAGAAAGAGGCCTGTTTTGCTTAAAAGATTAAAACTGAAACTGTCAGCTTGTTTTGCTTCGGTTACAAAAGTAATAACCTTAGTAGGGGGGAGTATTATTAACCCGGGAGGAAAGTTACTGTAACCGTATGAGCATAAATTTTAGAAAAGACGATTTAGCAAATAAAGCGGAACTTGAGGAAAAACTTTGGGAACTGCAGGGATATGTGACTCGCTACTTGAGAACCTTTGACCTGGGAGAGGGTATTCTGGATGATGCCGTGCAGGAGACCATGATAAATGCGTGGATGCATATCGACCAGTTAAGAGATGTGAGCCGCATGAAATGGTGGGTGCGCAGCATCGCCATGAATGTTGGCCTGAAATATGTAAAAAAGATCAAGCAGAAACTGGGCAGAGAGGTTTCGCTGGAAATGCGGCTGGAAAATGTAGCTTCAGAGGAAGAGGAAGCTATGCTCTGTCAGGCTCTTAGTGAATATGTGGAAAAAGCGGATTTGGGGTGGATCGAGGAACTTCTGAGCTGTCTTGGCAAAAAGGAAAAGAACGTTATTCTGCTTCAGCATGTTTTCGGACATTCCCTGAAGGAAGTGGCAAAGATTATAGGTGAGACATATGCCAATACCAGAAAGATTTCGTCGAGGGCAATGGCGAAGATGAGAGAATATACAGCACAGGAGGAGAGCCGTGGAAAATAGAAAAGATTACGAAAAACGCCTGGGGGAAAGGCTGGAGGCTGCATATATGCAGGAGGATATCGGACCTGTTATGTCTCGTGAAGAGTTCCACAGGCTTATTCAGACTGCAGAGAAAAAGAAAAAACACAGAAGAACTATGCTCAGTCTTGCGGCTGCCTGCGTGGCTCTGTGTCTGGTGTGCGGCGGATTTGTGGCCGGCATGACAATGCGTGAGAGCGCCAGCGCAGGCAAGGACGATGAGACCAAGACCGTGCAGCAGGGCGGCAGTGTGGGAGCCTTTGCCAAAACATTTATTAAAGTTGAAGATTTACCCGAAAAAATAAAAGAGAGCATTTATATTGTTGATATAGAAGGGTATGAAATTAGCAAAATAAAAATAAGAAGTGATGGACAATCTACAAATATCAATACTTATTATAGTAATAATTGTGGACAAGGCTTTAGAATTTCTGAAAAAAAAGGGGATAAAGCAAATGATGTTTTCGTCATAAGTAATGAAGCTGAATGTTTTCAATATAAAGGTGTAACTGTATATAAAGAAAAATATAGTGAGGAGATTGGCTACTTTGCACTAATCAAAGATAGAGAAGTAAGCATTTATATACCGATTGAAAATGATGAAATAAAAATAGAGGCCTTATTGTACGGCCTCATTATTTAGAACAAGTTCGAGTAGAAGGTACTTCTGTATTCATTGCTTCCCCTTTTATCTCTGCTCACAATCATTAACCTATAACTTGTACCGTATGTCAAATGGGTATATTGATGGGAGAAGAGGAAAGAATCGTCATTCGTACCGTTGTTGTAGAAAACATACTCCGGATTTGTACTATCATTTTTCCAAGTATTGTTCACAAGCTTTTGCAAATAGACTACAACACTGTATTCGTCTGCAGTACCGGTAAATTCAATAATGACAGAAGCATTTGCAGTTGTACCGCTAGTACGAGAAATATTAAATGTAACACTTCCGGTTTCATACGGTTGAATTCCACTATCAGCAAATGCCGCAGCTGTGCAGCTGAATACTAAAACCAATGCTAAAGCAATAACTAGAACTTTGTTTTTCATGATAAAATCCTCCTTTAAATTAAAAAACACACGCCGGCCCGTTATGAAACCGGCCGCTTTCCTCTTAAAAATAGCAATTTTCGACTGGCTTGTCAAGTACTGAGAAAAAAACAATAATCGGTGCATTTTGAGGGTTACATTTGCAAAAAAGTGTGGTATAATGTAGCCAGAGGCAAAGTTAATTTTTTAACAAAAATTCAGAAACTTTGCAAAATCGTCAAAAATCAATTAGATTTAAATACTAAAGGAGGCAATTTCAAAATGAAAAAAATTGGCGTATTAGGAACAGGTACTATGGGTGCAGGAATTATTCAGGTTTTAGCTCAGAACGGTTATGAAGTAGTTATGAGAGCTAGAAGAGAATCCTCGGTTGAAAAGGGTCTTGCAACTGTTAAGAAGAACTTAGACAAGATGGTTGCTAAAGAAAAGATCACAGCTGAAGAAGCAGAAGCAGTATTTGCTAGAATCCACGGCTCCACAGACATCAACATCATCGCTGACGCTGACCTCGTAATCGAAGCAGCTACAGAGGACATGGAAGCTAAGAAGGCATTATTTGCTGAATTAGATAAGCTTTGCAAGCCTGAAACTATCATCGCTACTAATACTTCATCATTATCAATTACTGAAATCGCAGCAGCAACAGGCAGACCTGACAAGGTTATCGGAATGCACTTCTTCAACCCTGTTCCTGCAATGAAGCTGGTTGAAATCATCAAGGGATTAACTACTTCCGAAGAAACTAAGGAAACTATCCTTGAGTTAACTGCAGCTCTCGGCAAGACTCCTGTAGAAGTTGCTGAAGCTCCTGGATTCGTTGTAAACAGAATCTTAATCCCTATGATCAACGAAGGCGTTGGAATCCTTGCTGACGGCGTTGCTGATGTTAAGGGTATCGACACAGCTATGAAGCTTGGTGCTAACCACCCAATGGGACCTCTGGAATTAGGAGACCTTATCGGACTTGACGTTTGCCTTGCTATCATGGACGTTCTTTACACAGAATACGGCGATCCTAAGTACAGAGCTCACACTCTTCTGAGAAAGATGGTAAGGGCCGGCAAGCTTGGAAGAAAAACAGGCGTAGGCTTCTACGATTACAGCAAATAAGCCTTGAGATTACATAAATTTTAGGATGTATTAGTTTTAGATGAACTGAAAACAGTACAAGAGTACGGCGTAAAAGGCTCTGCCCCAAAAAAGGCGGAGCCTTTTTTGAGCTCTATGTCATATGTTAGGAAAAAAATGGTCGTCCGATTTTTTGACGTGACTTTTATACATTTTTTTCTTACAATGCTTGAGAACGTTGAAAATAAAACGGAAATTAGAAAAAGGTTTTTTGTCTAGGGCTAGTCAGCGGCGTGCATGCTTTACTAAAAATGTAATATAAGTTAAAAAAC
>CALZOZ010000027.1 GCA_945828095.1 uncultured Clostridia bacterium | reverse complement strand
CGAAAGTATATGATTTTTTTCTCATTTCTCACTTGACATCACACCGCTGGACTTAAATTAATACACACATTACTTGATACACACTTTAATTGATACGCACTTTAATTGATACGCACTTATACTTTACTACTAAAGTATCTAAAAATCAATATAAATTCAAAGAATTCTCATGTCCTCGCGATGGCTTTTCTATCACACCAAAAAGAACGACCCCCTCGAGTCGTTCTTTTCGTCACTATTGTATATATAAAGGATGTTAGTTAAGCAAATTTTCGCGTGTAAGGTGTCAGGCGGATTTTACATCATGCCGCCCATTCCGCCCATTCCAGGTGCGCCGCCTGCAGGCATTGCAGGTGCAGGTTCCTTGATGTCAACGATGCCTGCTTCAGTAGTAAGAAGCATTGCTGATGCGGAAGCTGCGTTCTGAAGAGCTGAACGAGTAACCTTTGCAGGGTCAACGATACCTGCTTTGATCATGTCAACGTATTCTTCAGTTGCTGCGTTGAGACCTGTTCCTACAGGGCTCTTCTTAACTTCTGCAACTACTACGCTGCCCTCCAGGCCTGCGTTTTCAGCAATCTGACGAACAGGTTCTTCAAGAGCTCTTCTGATGATAGCTGCACCTGTCTTTACGTCGCCTTCCAGCGTGTCAACATAAGCTGCTACTGCAGGAATTGTATTTACTAAAGCTACACCGCCGCCGGAAACGATACCTTCTTCAACTGCAGCCTTTGTTGCGTTGAGAGCGTCTTCGATACGGAGCTTTCTTTCCTTTAATTCAGTTTCTGTAGCTGCGCCAACCTTGATAACTGCTACGCCGCCTGACAGCTTAGCCAGTCTTTCCTGAAGCTTTTCGCTGTCGAATTCGGATGTTGTATCTTCAATCTGCTTTCTGATGCTTGCGATTCTTGCCTGTACATCTTCCTTAACACCGCCGCCGGAAACTATAACTGTGTTTTCCTTAGTAACCTTTACTGTTGCTGCAGTGCCAAGCATATCTAATGTTACTTCCTTGAGTTCGTAGCCAAGGTCGCTTGCGATTACTGTGCCGCCTGTGAGAACCGCGATGTCCTGAAGCATTTCTTTTCTTCTGTCGCCATAGCCAGGTGCCTTAACTGCAACTACATCGATTACGCCTCTCAGCTTGTTGAGCACCAGTGTTGCCAGAGCTTCGCCTTCTACATCATCAGCGATTACCAGGAGCTTTCTGCCCTGCTGCATTACCTGTTCCAGAATAGGTACTAATTCCTGAATGTTGGAAATCTTCTTGTCGGTGATTAAGATAAGAGGGTTTTCCATGTTGGCTTCCATCTTTTCTGTGTCGGAAACCATGTATGCTGAAAGGTATCCTCTGTCGAACTGCATCCCTTCTACTACTTCGAGGGTTGTACCCATGCTCTTGGACTCTTCTACGGTGATAACGCCGTCCTTGCCCACCTTTTCCATAGCCTCTGCGATGAGCTCGCCGATTCTAGGGTCTGCTGCGGAAACTGCTGCAACCTGTGCGATGGATTCCTTTGTTTCAACCTTGTGTGCAAGCTTAGCGATTTCGCCAACTGCTACATCAACTGCGCCCTGGATACCTTTCTTAAGTTCCATAGGGTTAGCGCCTGCTGCCACATTCTTGAAACCTTCCTTAACGATGATCTGTGCAAGAAGTGTTGCTGTAGTAGTACCGTCACCTGCTACATCGTTAGTCTTGGAAGCTACTTCCTTAACAACCTGAGCGCCCATGTTTTCTGTGCCGTCTTCAAGTTCGATTTCTCTTGCGATGGTTACGCCGTCGTTAGTGATCAGCGGTGAACCGAAAGTCTTGCTGATTAAAACGTTGCGGCCCTTAGGTCCTAATGTGATTTTAACTGTATCTGCTAATTTATCAACGCCTGCCTGTAATTTGCGTCTTGCGTCTTCTCCGTAAAAAATGTCTTTTGCCATTTCAATCTCCCCCTAACTACTCGATTACTGCCAGAATTTCGTTCTGGTGCATGATTGTATATTCTTCGCCTTCATATTTGATTTCTGTTCCGCCGTATTTGCTGAAAACTACCTTCTCGCCAACTTTAAGTTCCATCGGCTCGTCCTTGGTTCCAGGTCCTACTGCTACAACCTCTGCAACTGATGGCTGTTCCTTAGCTGAGCTGGTCAGGATAAGTCCTCCCTGAGTCTTCTCTTCGGCTTCAACTTTTTTAATTACTACTCTGTCACCTAATGGTCTGATTCCAATCATTTATAAATACCTCCATTTAGAATTGTTATTAACATTCTCGTGTTCGTCTGCACATCCGTCCGTCTGTGCGCTGGGCCGGGACGTCTGCGTCCACCCGTGCGCCTGGACGCCGGTGTCTCTTAGCACTCTTTACTATCGAGTGCTAACATATCTTATTATATCAGCCTTGGGAATAATGTCAATAGCAGATTTAGGTATTTTATGGCCGATTTTGTGAAGTTTATGTGAAAGGGGTGGAAAGGTGCCGCTGCGGGCGAAAAGGGGTTGCAAGCTGATGTCGAAGGATGGCGGAAAGGCACCGCTGCGGGTCCCGTTCGGCGCCGTGCGGCGCGATTGCCGGCTACCGGTTGTTGGTGGAAAGGCGCCGCTGGCGGCCATGGGCGATGAAGGCCGCCTGGCGATTGCCGACACCGACTTGCGTTGTACAAATCTGGCAAAACCGACGAAAAAAACAACCCAGCTCTCCTGCTACTCTCAACCAGGGGCTCTACCGGCCCTCTATGTTGTTTAAAACCCGGGTATTCTTCTTATTTTACAACCGATACTGCGCTTATTTACATTTCGGTTGTAAAATAAACGGATTTCGGTAATTTCAAACAACATTTTACAGCTCCACCGGCCGAAAATGTCTCAAAAAAAGAGCGATGTCGTAAAAAACGAAGGGTTTGATTATTTTTACAACATCGGTTTCTTATTCGTCCAGCCCTCTTATGTAGTAAAACAGGTACTGCTGGGCGATACCGCCGTTTGCGCCGAAATGCTCTGCCGCATAGGCGTTCATGCCCTTTATGTCCTTTTCGTCGATTCCATACAGACGGTTCATCACGCGCCGCACCCACACATCAATTGGGAAAGCCTCCAGCCTGCCCAGTCCGAACAGAGCGATGCAGCTTGCCACCTTTGGGCCCACTCCCTGAAAGCCTCTCAGGTACTCGCAGGCTTCCTCAGGCGTCCGGGCAGCCGCAAGCTCTGCCGCAACCGCATCCATGCCGCCTCTTTCCATAACCTGCCGCGCAGTCTCCACTAGGTAAGGCGCACGATATCCCAGTCTGACCGGCGCCAGGTCCTCTGCAGTGAGCCCGGCCATGACCTCCGGTGACGGCACATTATAGAACTGGACTCCGCCGTACTCTCCCGCCGGCTCCCCAAAAAGCCGGGCCAGATTTTCGATGCAGCCCTTGATGCGGGGTATATTGTTATTTTGCGATATGATAAAGGAAACAATAGTCTCCCAAAGCTCCTGTCTCAGAATTCTTATTCCCTCGCCCCCGGAAATGGCCTTTGCCATAACCTCATCTGAGGCTGCCAGTGTCTCCTTGATTTTGCCGTAGTCCCGGTCAAGGTCCAGGTAGCCTTTCCATATTGTCTCAAAGTCTTCCTTGGAGCAGTTGTCGATTACCAGATCAAGTCGCGGCCTATCACCATCCTGCCCGGGCCGTCCGCCCGCTCTGTCCGCTTCACCGGCGGGGTCGCCGCCGGCCGACTCCTTCAGGCTCACGTTCACCGGCTTTCCCATGGCAATTCCCGTGTAGCTGCCGTCCTCCTGTCTGGTCCAGCGAAAGCACTGACCACAGTCAAAAATATGGTCAAGGTTAAAATCCTTCACACCCTCATATATGTATTTCCCCATCAGTTTATACCTCTTACTTCTACATCAACTCTGGCCACATTGAACGCGGTCATCTCCTCAACCATCTCGGAGAGGTTTTCCTGGAAAGCCTGCGCTGCCTCCCATATCGGGTATCCTCGACGCACCTTGATGGACACGGCCAGCTCATAGGCCTCCGGCGACGCCTCCTGCACTATGTAAACCACTTTGCCGATTGCAGGCATCATGCCGGCCACGCAGGTTATTATATCGTTTATTACCTTTTCGTCCACAAAATACTCGCCCATGTAGCTGTAGGTCGGCCTTACCACTGTACGCTCGGCTGCTGCGCCCTGATCTTTGCCGCGGAAAAATCTCAGCGGGTCCATAAAATATCCAGCAAAGCTTCTCTTCAGCTGCAGCGCCGGTGCAGGTATTACATGCTTTCCCAGGTGGTCGCGCTGTTCTCTGGCCATGGCCCTTTCCTCCGGAGTGGTGATGTCTTCAATATTTATTCTTCTCAGGCTGTCCTCTGCCAAAGGCGGAAGTCCCAGTCTGTCGATTATCCTGTCCACCATGCCGTCGCTGGTGCCTAGTACGAGAATGCTTTCCGGTTTTTTTCGGTTGATGGCTGCGGTAACCTTGTCCCTCATTTCGTCATTGAGAAACAGTGCCGTCTTCACTGCGCCGATCTTGGTGGAAGCCCGCTTTGCAGACACCCCTTCTATCACAGTGTTTTTATAGATGAAAAGGCCGTCATCGATTATGGCTTCTATATTATATTTTTTGCAAAGGTTCATGGCATGAAAACTTTTGCCTGTGCCGCTTTTTCCTACCAGTGTATATACATCCATCAAGGCGCTCCTTTCTTTCTAGCACTATAACACTATTTTACAACATTCTCATCAAAATTTCACCTTTTTTCACTTTACTATTATAGCCTATTCTGCTATAATTGTCTCACGAAAGATATATCTTTTTTTATAGGAGGACAAACGAAATGGCTTATAAAATTACAGACGCTTGCATCGCTTGCGGTGCTTGTGCAGCTGAATGCCCTGTAGAAGCTATCTCTGAAGGAGACGGCATCTATGTAATCGACGCTGATGCTTGCATCGACTGCGGTTCATGTGCAGACGCATGCCCTGTTGACGCACCTACAGAAGGCTAATTAACAAAATTACTTAAAAAACAACCGACCTTCTTGGCATTGCCTTGATGGCCGGTTGTTTTTTTCTTCTAAATGAGCTTCAGGTCGAGCATGAAAAGTCTTTTTCCTCATAAACAATTCCTCGGAAAGGGACCGTTTTCCACCAAAATCAATTAAAAAGTACGATTTGATGGGTGTTTTTTGGGTTTATATGGGTTAAATGGATGTATTTCCGACGTTTTTTGCTTATCCGAGCCAAAATTCCCCCATCAAACTGCTTTTTTTGTCCAGATTTTGTGGAAAACAGCACCAAAACAGCACCACGTACTGCGCCGACATCTGAAAGCGTAAAAAAACGACACCCAAAGATGTCGTTTTCTTCATCATATTTCTTTTTCAGGCTCTTGGGCCGAGCCTCATGTCACCCCCGCGCCTATCTGTCCTTCATGTAGTAAGCCAGCGCGTGGAGGCTGTCGCTCACATGAACGTTTTCGCATACCACATCTTCCGGAAGATCCAGGTCAACCGCAGTAAAGTTCCAGATGCCCTTGATGCCCGCATCGCAGACAGTGTCCGCAACAATCTGAGCCTTTTCGGCAGGAACGGTGATTACCGCAATATCAATGTTTTCCTTCTTTACAAACCCGGAAAGGCTGCCGCATGTAAGGATCTGCGCATCCTTAAATTCCACATCCTGAATAATCTGTCTCACGTCGAATATTCCCGCTATGTGGAAATTGCTTTCATTGTTAGCAATGTAGTTAGCCATAGCCTGACCCAGTCTGCCGTAACCTACGATAACAATCTGATACTCTTTGTCAAGCCCCAGAATGGCACCGATTTCATCATAAAGCAGGTTCACACTATAGCCGTAGCCCTGCTGGCCAAAGCCTCCGAAGTTGTTCAGGTCCTGACGAATCTGTGAGGCTGTGTAGCCGATGAGTTCACTCAGATCCTTGGATGAAATCTTCTCGATTCCTTTCTTCTTAAGCTCGCCCAGGTATCTTCTGTATCTAGGTAATCTCTTTATGACAGCTCTTGAAATCTGTTTTTCTTTAGTATTACCTGTGTTCATGATTATTTATTTTCCTCAACGTATCTAACCAGATCTCCTACAGTCTGAATCTTCTCAGCTTCTTCGTCAGGAATTTCGATTCCGTACTCGTCTTCGATAGCCATGATAATTTCAACGGCATCCAGTGAGTCTGCAGAAAGATCCTTCATCAGGTTAGTATCCATATTTACATCGGATTCCTCAACCTGTAACTGGTCTATAATGATATCTTTAATTTTATCAAAAATCATAATAATTGTCCTCCATTTGATTTCCATTTGGTGTTTACTATGGTTTATTATAAATTCTTTCCTATAGCAATGCAAGAGAAATATTTAACAAATTTTTGTAGTTTTTGTGAAAAGATTTCAGGCCTCTGGCTCCCCTGCTTCGGCCCATTCCTCATAGGCTTGTGAAAGTCTTGCGCCCACTTCTTCACGCTCTTTGCTCAACTTAGCCAAAAGCTCGTAATCGCTCATGTTCTCTTCGCTGCAAAGCTCTCTCTCCAGCTGGGCATCACGCTCCTCAAGCTCAGCAATTTCGGCCTCCAGCTTTTCCAGAAGGCGCATGCGGCGTCTTTCCTCGGCCTCACGCTGCTTGTTCAAAGCCCGCTGCTCTGCCGCCGAAAGGTTGGCCTCGCTCCTTACACGGGCCGCTTCTATGGCCGCTGCCGAGTCCTCTCTCAGTTCGTTCAAATATTTTTTGCCGGAGCCAAGCTGCTCCTTTTTCTCTACATAGTAATCATATTTACCCAGATACTCGTTTATGCCTTCGTGGGTCAGTTCCAGGATTCTGGTAGGAATCCGCTGCAGAAAATATCTGTCATGGGAAACCACGATGGCCGTTCCCGGAAACTCCAGCAGGGCCTCTTCGAAGACTTCCTTGGAGTCGATATCCAGGTGGTTGGTTGGCTCGTCCAGTATGAGGGTGTTAGCCCCGGAAAGCATCATCTTCAGCAGTGACAGGCGGGCTTTTTCGCCGCCGGAAAGGCTTCCCACCGTCAGGAAAACGTCGTCCCCGCGGAAAAGGAATCTTCCTAGAATGCTTCTCATCTCCGTATCTGTGTAAATCCTGTAGGACTCTTTCAGTTCCTCAAGCACTGTGTTTTTTTCGTTGAGCAGAAGCTGTCCCTGGTCGTAATAGCCGAAAGCCACATTGTGGCCCACCTTCAGCCTGCCCTCTGTAGGGCCAAGCTCACCCATTATCATGCGAAGGAGTGTGGTCTTGCCAACTCCGTTAGGGCCTACGATACAGATGCGCTCGCCTCGCTTGATGTCCAGAGCCACATTTTCAAAAAGCCTTTTCTTTTCGGCTCCCCGTCCGAACTCCTTAGCCAGTCCCTCCGCCATGATGACGTCGTTTCCCGACTGGAAATTCTGTTTAAAATGGATTTTCATGCGGCCCATTTCGGCTTCAGGCCTTGAAAGTCTTTCCACATGCTCCAAACGCTTTTCTCTGGACTGAGCACGCTTCACCAGCTTTTCCGTGTTGTGCTGCTTCATGCGGCGGATCATCTCTTCCTGACGGGCGATTTCACGTTGCTGATTGTTGTATGCCCTCAGCTCCGTCTCCCTGCGCTGGCTTTTCTTGGCCACGAAGGCGGTGTAGTTGCCATCGTAGCAATAGACCTTGTGGTTTTCCACCTCAAAAATTCTGTTCACCGTTCTGTCCAGAAAGTATCTGTCGTGGGAAACTATCATGATGGTTCCCTTATATGATGAAAGGTACTGCTCCAGCCATTTCAGGGTGCCGATGTCCAGGTGGTTGGTTGGTTCGTCCAGCAGAAGCAGGTCCGGCTTTTCCAGAAGCAAGGCCGCCAGTGCCAGTCTGGTTCGCTCCCCTCCTGAGAGGGATGAGATTTTTTTATCGTAAAACTCCGGCCCAAAAGCCATGGAGCTTAGTATTCCCGTTATTTCCGATTTATATGTGTAGCCGCCCTTAAGGTCGTACTCTCTCTGCAGGCTGTCCAGCTTTTCCTGTAATCTAACGTCCTCCGGATTGGCTGCCACTGCGTCGGCGGCCCTGTGAATCTCATCCTCCAGCTTGTGAAGGTGGTCAAAGATGTGGTCCATAGCCTCTCTCACCGTATGCTCCTTGAGGAAATTGTCACGCTGTTTCAAATAGCCTATGCGTGTATTCTGAGACACAAAAAACTCCCCTTCGTCTATGCCCAGCTCGCCTGTGAGCATATTCAAAAGGGTTGTTTTGCCTGCGCCGTTTCTTCCCACGATGCCTACCTTATCGCCGGCATTCACGTGAAAAGAGGCTTTGTCTATGATTACGTCTGTTCCGTAAATTTTTGAAAGGTTGTTTGCTGATAAAATGATCATCTATCCTGTCTCCGTATACTAAAGCGGCATGCTCGGGCTTGCATCCATTTCCAGACTTCCCCTCTGTCCGCTTTTGTATTTATAGTAGGCGGCACAGGCTACCATGGCTCCGTTATCTGTACAAAGCGCAGGTCTCGGTCTGTAAAGGGCTATGCCTTCTTTCTCGCAAAGGGCGCCGAGTTTGTCTCTCAGCCTTGAGTTGGCTGCAACTCCCCCTGCCATGACCAGCTTTTTCATGCCGCTCTGAGACACGGCCTGAATGGCTTTTTCGGCCACCACATCCATAACCGCCTCCTGAAAGGATGCTGCTACATCGGCTCTGTTTATTTCTCTGCCCGCCTGTTTTTCGTGATTTATATAGTTAAGCACAGAAGTTTTAAGACCGCTGAAGCTGAAATCGAAGCTGTCCTTTTCCAGATACACCCTCTTGAAATGTATGGCTTCAGGATCTCCCTCCTTTGCAATTTTGTCAATTTTAGGGCCGCCCGGGTATCCCAGTCCCAAAACCCTGGCAACCTTGTCGTAGGCCTCGCCCACAGCATCGTCCCTGGTTCCGCCCAGCACCTGGCAGTGGCAGTAATCGTCCACTCTGACGATTTCCGTATGCCCGCCGCTGGTGATGAGGGCCATGAAAGGCGGCTCAAGCTCGGTGTCTTCTATATAGTTGGCGCTGATGTGGCTCATAAGGTGATGTACGCCCACCAACGGTATGTCCTTTGCAAAGGCCAGTGCCTTGGCTGTGGACACTCCCATGAGAAGGGCGCCGATAAGGCCCGGCCCGTCAGTCACGCCGATAAGGTCGATGTCGTCGAGAGTAACTCCCGCTTCTGCCAAAGATTCGTCCAGCACCCCATTGATGTTTTCAAGGTGGTGTCTTGAAGCGATTTCCGGTACAACGCCGCCGTAATTTTTAAATATGTCTATCTGTGATGAAATGACATTGCTGAGCACAGTTCTGCCGTCAGCAAGAACAGCTATGGCCGTCTCGTCGCAGCTTGTCTCTATACCCAATGTCAGAAATTTTCCGTCTTTCACCGCATTTACCTGCTTTCTTTTCTTGCTTTCTTGTATGTCTGTTTGAATACTTGTCTGCTTGTCAGCCTGGCCGGCTGCCTGTCTGATTGCCTGTCTGATTGTCCGGCCTCTCAGACCGGCTGCACACTATCGCCACATAATCAGCGCATCCTCGCCGTTGTCCTCGTAATACCCCGGCCTGATGCCCTCCGGCTTAAAGCCCAGGCCCTCATACAGCTTGATGGCCGGCTCGTTCCCGGCGCGGACTTCCAGCGTATATCTTTCTATGCCGGCCTCTCCGGTTACCTCTATGAGGGTTTCCAGCATGGCACGGCCGATGTGCATTCTCCTGTATTCAGGTGCTACCGCTACATTGGTAATGTGGCCTTCATCAAAGATTTTCCACACGCCCACGTATCCGCAGACCTGCCCGTCTACAGCCGTTTCGCTGCATTGCTGTCCGTCACCGTTGCATTGTTGCCCGACAATCTCGGCCACAACATAAAAGGCCAGATTGTTTTCCACTATGTCCTTGTGGAGGGATTCATAGCTCCAGGGCACGGAAAAACACTGCTTTTCTATCTGTTCTATGGCGAGGACATCCTTTTCCTCGGCTCGTCTTATGATTAAATCCGCCATGATTTATTTTCTCTCTAAAATATCCTGCCCGGTGTTGTTTAAATTCTCCCAAAGCCGGAGATTTTACAACATCCATCTTATTAATGGCCTTTTGGGGGCCAAAACGGGCTCTAATGTTGTTTAAAAATGATGAATTCTAATTTTTTTACAACCTAAAGGTTTAAATCTTCCCTCTCCGTTGTAAAAAAGTCAAAGAAATAAAAATTCGCACAATATCAATGGCCAATTAAGCAATGATTTTGAGGTTTCTGAGGTTCATGTTGTAAAATCTTTAAAAATTATAGAATTTAAACAACATGATGATGATTCCCCTCACCCATTCCAATTGCTACTCCTGTTTCGGGCCTTTGCAAATCGGCAGTTCGCCGCTTTCCAGCTTCTGTTCCGCCTCGGCTCTTCTCATGTAGTCAGGCAGCAGGTTCTCGTAGTCCACTGCAGCGCCGTCAAGGCCGCAAACACCGCCGGCACCTGCATCATCCCCAACGCCGTCAAGGCCGCATGAAACACCGCCGGCCTGCCTGATGCGCTCAACCGCCCATTTTCCCACGGACAACGCATCCTGGTATCTGTCCTCCTTAGGTGCGAACTCAAAGCAGCATTCAGGTCCCGGACCCGGCTGGCCCAGCGCTTCTATTATATCCTTCTCGTAGGCATCGATGCCGTCTCCGTAGAAAAGAAGCTTACCTCCGTCAGGCTCCAGCTTCGACTTGTACACATCGAGGACGTCGGTAAGCATATATGGTCCCGGCTCCATAAAGCCGTCAATCATGCCGTAGACCTGTCCTCTTCGGGCGTTTATAATGGCGCACACAGCAGTCCTGCCGCAAGCCGGTTGTCTGGAAGCCGCCTGTATGCCGGCTGCCTGAACGGCAGGCGGCTGCCCGCCGGCTTCATGGTCGCCGGATTTCCGCGCCGCCACGAAAGCCGCCTCAGAAGCCGTCTGCATGTCGGCTGTCTCCTTAAAGCAGAAAGCCTCAAGGGTAGGCACAGGCACCGCTTTGATCCCAAGTGCCTGGCAAAGCGCACGAGCCGTGGACACACCGATTCTGATGCCCGTAAAAGAGCCGGGTCCTACAGAAGGCGCCAGCAGATCGATCTGGTCCTTAGAAACGCCGCACTTTTTAAGCATGGTGTCAACCATAGGAATCAGATCCTTCAGGTGGCTCATGGTTTCACGGGAGACTTCGCAGCCCAGAACATTTCCTTTTTCGTCAAGCAGAGCAGTGGAGCCGAAAGGCCCCGTAGTCTCAATTGCTAAAATGAACATTTATATATCCTCTCTCCCTCTTTCGGGCCGTACTCGATATAGATGTACCGGGTGTTTTCCGGCAGAATTTCCTCAATTAAATCAGCCCATTCCACCACAGACACCCCATCGCCGTAAAAATACTCGTCGACACCGATGTTAAACAGCTCTTCCGGATCTGAAACCCTGTAAACATCAAAATGGAATAAAGGGAGTCTGCCCTCCCTATATTCCTTTACAATGGTAAAAGTCGGGCTGTTGACCCTTGACTTTATCCCAAGACCTTCTGCAATGTATCTGGTCAGAGCTGTTTTGCCTGTCCCAAGATCGCCGATCAAAGCCACCACATCTCCTGCGGCAAGCTCTCCGGCAAGCTTAAGCCCGAAGGCCCTGGTATCCTCTTCATTTTTAATTGTAATGGTTCTTTTGATTTCCATATTCATAAACTTTATATTCCCTTTGGCTATCTGTGCAGGAACGGTGAGATTCTCTTGTACAGCAGGAAAGTAACCAGGCTGTTTACACCGGCCTTTACCACATTGAATGCTATGATGAAAGGCATGAGATCCCATACAACTGCCCTTGGTACACCCATAAAGAGAGGTGTGATAAACAGGTTGGCTATCATCATAACCACAGCCATAGCAATGGTTCCGCAAACCAGGCCCACTATAGCATGCTTCTTGGTCTTTTCTTTCCTATATATAACGCCGGCAACTATAACAAGTGTGCAGGTTGCTATGATATGCATGATGATGCCGTAGGCACCGCTGGCAGAGCTTACAGTCAGACCCTGAAGCACCGATGTCACTACGGTAAGAAGTATTCCTGCAAGAGGACCGAAGGCAAAGGTTCCAATGAGAATAGGAATGTCCGCCGGGTCATATTCCAGAAAGGCAACTGCCGGAAAAATAGGGAATCTGATGAGCGCAACCAGTACGATTGAAATTGCTACCAGCATGGCCATCTTAGCCAGTTTTGTTGTTTTTGCTTGTGTGTTTGTCATAACATATTCCTCGCTTTCTTTTTCGTAGGAATCTGTCAGGAAAAATGAAAGCCCTGATAAAAATCAAGGCTTTAAAAAGTTACACTAGAATACGTTTTCGCACCAAAAAAAGGTGCCGCAGTATCGTGTTTCTTTCATCCGGACTGTAACCGTCGGTTCAGGAATTTCACCTGATCAGCGCACCCTGCTCATAGAGCAAAGATGCGGTCGCGGACTATACCGCCGGTGAGGACTTTCACCTCGCCCTGAAACAGATTTCATTTGTACGCTAGATATTATATTCCCCGGAAGCCAGTTTGTAAATAGCTTCTGCATAAATTTTTGTCATTTGTTCCAGTCGTTCCACGGAAATGCACTCGTTTTTCTGGTGCATCAGATCCGGGTCGCCCGGGAAAAGTGCTCCGTAAGCTATTACATTCTTTGCGCTGCGGGCATAAGTGCCGCCTCCGATTACCAGTGGCTGAGACTTGGTATCTCCCGTGTGCTTTCTGTAGATTTCCAGGAGAAGCTTTACCATAGGATTATCCATGTCCATGTAGATAGGCTCTTTGTGGCCGCCTCTGATAAGTCCCATGTCGTATCTGTCCAGAACCGACGCAAGTTTTGATAAGATTTCTTCGCCGTCGGCAGTGACCGGATATCTGATATTTATGGTGAGCTTTCCGGCTTCGGAATCCAGCTCGGTCATTCCCACATTGAAAATCAGGCTGCCGGAAGGTTCGTCAGCGCATGCAACTCCGATTTTTTCCCCGTCCAGGCAGAAACTGATGTACTTATTGTAGAACTCTATGAACTCGTTGTGGTCCTCCGAGACAAAATTCAGTCTTCCCAGAAAATCCATCATAATGCTGATGGCGTTAAGGCCCTTTTCAGGTTTGGCACCGTGAGCAGCAATACCTGTTGCTGTAATTTCAAGAGACTTTCCTACGCCCTTAACGTTAACCTTATAGCCGGTTTCCTCTCTGTAAGCAGCCACCATGTCCTTAATTCTGTCGTAAGCCCCGTCCTCACCGCTTCTGACAACTGCACGGCATGAATCAGCTACGCTGTTAGGCGCAGTGCCGCCCTTGAGGGAGCGAAGCTGCAGACCCTTGGCCTGAACCTGTGACTGTGAGGCCGCAAATTTCTTTGCAAATTCGAAGATGAGCATTCCCATTTCCCCATTGATTACAGGAAAGTCTGCATCAGGGGTAAAGCCGAAGTCAGGCTTTGGCTCATGGTCGAAGTAATACTTTATGCCCTTCCACTGGGTTTCTTCGTCAAGGCCGATTATCAGCCTTATGGTGCAGTTTGGCTCATATCCTGCATCCTTCAGTGCTTTCATGGCATAGAGGCAGGATATAACCGGGCCCTTGTCATCGGTGGTGCCGCGGCCGTAAATCTTTCCGTCTGCAAGCTCTCCGCCGTAAGGGTCGAAATCCCAGCCGCCGCCTGCAGGAACCACGTCAAGATGGCCGATAATAGCCATGACCTTGTCCGTTTTTCCGGGAAAATCTATATGACCGCCGTAATTATCAACGTTTTTTACAGTGAAGCCCATGGATTCCCCAAGCGCCAGTACCTTTTCAAAGGCCTGCTGTACGCCGCTGCCGAAGGGATAGACCTCCCCGTTTTTGCCCATAATTTTTTCGCCCTCCTCACTGTTGATACGAACAACATCCTGGAGAGCGAAAATCATTTCGTCCTTATTCAGTTCAAGGTACTTTTCGTAATCCATTACTGAACCGCTTCTACACCGTTAATCTCAGGGTAGCTTTCCTTGAGAAGTCTCTCAACTACTCCCTTGATAGTCATCTGTGCGCCCGGACAGCCTGCGCAGTGACCCTGTAATCTTACCTTGACTACATTGTCCTCTGTAAGTTCAACGAATTCAATGTCTCCTCCGTCTCTCTGCAGATAAGGTCTGATCTGTGCCAGAGCGTCTTTAATCTTCTGTTCCATTTTTTAAACTTCCTTTCCATTATTCCACCACATAAACCGGCATTTCTTTTCCTGCCTGAATATGGTTTATACTGATTGATTTAGTCGGCTCATTGTTTCCGCCGTAGTTGATAACACCTGAAGCGCCCTTAAAATCTGTGATATTGTTCAGCGCATCCTTGATATGTGTTCCGCTTGGAATTCCTTCCTCCATAGCCTTCTGATAAGCACTTCTGATTGACATGGCCTCTCCGTCGGACTTGGCCTTGGCAGCCAGCTCCTCAACATCTGAATCCAGGAGTTTATTATACGCATCCTCTATGGCTCTCAGGGCCATCACATAAGCATCGAAGGCCACGGCCATATTTCCCGTAGGTTCGGAACCTTCTCCATACTCCTTCTTGTAAGCGTCCAGGAAAATTTCTGAAAGCTCTGATGTGTTAGCCTGCGACTGCTCAACGCAATAGGCCGCATGGAGTTTCGGATTGTTCTTTAAGAACTTTAAAAGGTCCTTATCATTCCAGCTTTTAGTGCCCAGAAAAAGCACATGAGTCAGGTTGTTCTTCACGCACTGCTCCATGAATGATTTGGCTGCAGCCGGCTGAAGTGCCACAAATACAGCCTTTGCACCGGAACTTCTGATTTTTTCAATTGTTTCGGTGTAGTCCTGACTGTCAGCAGGGATAACAAAGTTTCCTGCCGCACTCTTGCTTGAGCCTGTAAGATTTTTAATTTTGTTTGTAAAACGCTTTATTGTAGCTGTGGCGGTATCGTCATTTGCGGCCTTTACAGTAGCAACCACATCCTTTTTCGCAGATGTATACGCAAATTCGGCCAGGGCATCGCCCTGTCTGGTTTCCGTATACGCAGCGCTGAAATAATACGGATTGTTTACCGTTATCAGCGGGTTGGTGCTGGAAATAGTAATGGCTGGTGTGTTTGTAGCCTTGATATAATCGCTGGCCACAAGAGTAAGAGTCTCGCCGTAGCTTCCCAAAACCACTGAAGGAGAACCGGAAAGCAGTTCCTGTATAGCCGTCTCACCGTCATACATGTTGGATTTGTTATCCGCATAAACCAGTTCAACTTTTTTGCCCAGAACAGTAGGATAAAGCTTATTTGCCAGTTCTATGCCGGCAACCTCTTCCTTTCCCTGTTCCTTATACTGCCCGGTCATCGGCTCATATATGCCGATTTTTATGGTTTTCTCCGATGAAGCCTTTCCATCAGAAAAGAAAGCGTTTTTGAAGTTGTTATAGGTGGTACAGCCGGTAAGTCCCGCTGTAAGGGATACAGCAAGCACCAGACAAAGTACCTTTCTCAAGCCTTTACGCATTGATTTTCCCCCTAATTTTCTTATTCTCCCAGGTAGGCCTTCTTTACTCTTTCGTCATTAAGAAGTTCTTTGCCTGCACCTGACATGGTAATTGTACCAGTTTCCATTACATATGCATAGTCGGAAATTTCAAGAGCAGCCTTGGCGTTCTGCTCAATAAGCAGTACGTTTACTCCTGCCTCTTTGATTTCCTTGATAATTGTGAAAATGTCCTTGATTACCAGCGGTGCCAGACCCAAAGAAGGTTCGTCCAGCATTAGGAGCTTAGGCTTTGACATGAGGGCTCTTCCTACGGCCAGCATCTGCTGCTCACCGCCGGAAAGTGTTCCCGCAAGCTGCCACTCTCTTTCCTTCATTCTCGGAAAGAGGTCGTAAACCCAATCCTTATCCTTCTGGATACCATCCTTGTCGTTTCTCAGGTATGCGCCTATTCTGAGGTTTTCCTCAACGGTCAGGTCAGGGAAGACTCTTCTGCCCTCAGGGCACAGCACGATTCCCTGCTTTACGACTTCTTTGGTATGTGTACTTGTAATATCAGTATCATTCCAGATGATTGTTCCTTCTGTCTTAGGCACAAGTCCCATGATAGATTTAAGAGTAGTTGATTTACCCGCTCCGTTGGCGCCGATAAGTGAAATAATCTGGCCGTCGGCAACATCTAAATCTATCCCTCTGAGGGCGTGAATACCACCGTAAAATACATGTAATCCTTTTATGCTTAACATTAGTCATCCACCCCCAAATATGCCTCGATTACTCTCGGGTTATTCTGTATTTCTTCAGGATTTCCCTGTGCAATGAGTGCACCGTAGTCCAGAACGTAAATTCTCTCGCAGATTCCCATTACAACCTGCATGTGATGTTCTATCATCAGAACTGACAGGTCGAACTCGTCTCTGATGCGTTCAACCAGGCGCATCAGTTCTGCAGATTCCTGAGGGTTCATGCCTGCTGCCGGCTCATCGAGGAGAAGCAGCTTAGGTTTGGTGGCCAGGGCTCTGGCGATTTCCAGATGTCTCTGCTTGCCGTAAGGAAGAGATGTTGCTAAGTCGTCCTTGTTCTTCTCCAGGTCAAACATGCGCAGAAGATTCATTGCATCTTCCCTCATCTGAGCTTCCTCGCGCTTGGCCTTTCCGCTTCTGAAGGTTGCGCCGAAGATACCGGACTCCAAATTCATATGCATTGCAACCAGTACGTTTTCAAATACGGTCATGCCTTTATAGAGTCTGATATTCTGGAAAGTTCTCGCAACTCCCAGCTTTGTTATTTTATCAGGAGTGAGGACTTTGACATCCTTATATTTTCCATCATTTTTACCCTTATACAGGTTCTTCATTTTGCCCTGCGGGTGGTTTTCCACAATAACCTCACCGTTTAACGCAACTGCACCGTTTGTAGGAGCATACACGCCGGTGATAACATTGAAGGCTGTAGTCTTGCCGGCTCCGTTAGGACCTATGAGACCTATGATTTCGCCTTTGTTTACCTCAAGGCTCAGGTCGTCTACTGCCACAACGCCTCCAAACTGCATGGTGATGTCGGAAACACGTAATACATTTTCTTTACTCATTTTACTGTGCCTCCTCCCTTTTATCTGTGTTATTAATGTGATTGTTTTTTGAATTTTTTGTTTTTCCGGTTAATTTCTTCACTTTGCCTGAAATTCTTGAAGGTAATGTCTTAAAGAACTTCACTATTCTTCCCGGCAGAGCCTTGAAGAAAGCAACAAGTCTTCCCGGCAGAGCCTTGAAGAAAGCGACAAGTCTTGTCGGCAGAGTTCTGAAGAAGTTGAATACTCCGTCCCAGCTGAATTCTCTTGTCCCCATAATTCCTCTTGAGTAGAAAAGCACGATACAGATGATTATCAGCGCGAATACTACCTTACGGAAACCCGGTCTCATGAAGTCTGCATCCATGCCGAGGAACTGTCCCTCATCCAGGAATCTGAGCCACCATTCGGAGCAGGCGATAAACAGGAATGAACCGATAACAGAACCCGTTACGGAACCGATACCGCCGATTACAACGATGAGAAGCAGCTCATATGTCATGTTGGAAGTAAACGGTGTGGCATTTACTGTAGCCTGGAACATTGCCAGCATAGCACCGCCGATTCCAGTAAAGAATGAACTGATTACGAAACTCAGCTGTTTATGCTTAAACAGGTTTACACCCATGGCCTCAGCAGCGATTTCATCGTCGCGGATAGCCTTAAAGGCTCTGCCGTAGGACGAGTTTATCAGCAGCACTATAATGGCGATGCAAAGTCCCGAAACGATGAGCGGGAACAGGGATGAGCTGAATGTAGGGAACTTACGGAGCAGGTTTGAACCGTTTGTAACAGATCCCAGTCCGTCCCACTGGAAAATTGTTCTTATAATTTCAGCAAAGCCCAAGGATGCAATTGCCAGGTAGTCACTCTTTAATCTCAGTACAGGAAGACCGATGAGGAAAGCGATTCCGGCAGTAACAAGTCCCGCAAAAAGCATGAGGATAATTACGCCCAGATATTCTCCCAAAGTACCGCCTACGGTTCCTGCGCCGCCCATGGCATTGGTAAGCATTTCAGGTACGGAAAATCCGATAAGAGGTTCATAGTACTGATATACTGAGTCCTTAGCCTCCACAGGAATAGCGAAAATAGCATAAGCATACGCCCCTATGAGCATGAAACCGGCCTGGCCCAGGGAGAAAAGTCCCGTGAAGCCGTTAAGCAGGTTCATTGAAACTACAACGAGGGAGTAAATGGCACCCTTCTTGATTACTGTAAAAAGCATGCTCCATGATGATGTAGGAGGAATGTTCTGCTCCAGCACCCAGACTAAAGCCAGTACGGCGATAATGGCTGCGGCACTGAGTATGTATTTAGTCTTTTTTGACAAGCATCTTGCTGTCAATCTTTCTTCTGTCATCTCAATCCCACCTCCTATACCTTATCTATATTCTTTTCGCCGAAAAGTCCTGTCGGCTTAACCATAAGGATTATAATCAAAAGTACGAAGGTAAAAGCATCGGAGAAGGTTGTCAGGTTAGCGCCCTTGATGAGGTTTTCGCATATACCGATAACGAATGCTCCGATTACGGCGCCAGGGATAGAACCGATACCGCCGAATACTGCTGCTACGAAGGCCTTAAGTCCCGGCATACCTCCTGATGTAGGCATGATTCCGGTGTAGTTTGTAAAGTAAAGAATAGAGCCTATAGCCGCAAGGAAAGAACCGATTACAAATGTAACGGTAATTACTCTGTTTATATCGATACCCATAAGCTGCGATGTCTCAAAATCTCTGGAAACCGCTCTCATTGCCATACCGATTTTAGTGTACTTTATGAGCATTACAAGTGCAACTACAAGCACGATAACCAGCACAGGTGTTACCAGGGTAACCATCTTGGTGCTTGCACCGAAAACATTTACAGTTCTGGCCAGCCACTCAATCTTAGGATATGTCTGAGCCAGTCCGCCTGTAGCATAAAGTGCCAGGTTCTGCAGGAAATAGGACACGCCGATAGCCGATATCATTATAGACATTCTCGGCGCTGTTCTCAGCGGTCTGTATGCCACTACTTCAATGGTACATCCCAGCATAACCGTGAGAACGAGAACCAGCGGCAATGTAATGTAAAGAGGAAGTGCCGTAGCCAGATAAACCGCCATAAGGCCGGCTATCATAAACATGTCGCCGTGAGCGAAGTTTATCAGTCTCAGAATGCCGTAAACCATAGTGTAGCCTATGGCTATGAGGGCATACTGTCCGCCTACGGATATTCCGGCAAGAATATACGGCAGCCATTTTGATAATAATTCCATTTTTTACCTCCATGTACGTTTTTTCAAAGCAAATTCGAATTCCCCTCACTGTGAGAAACTCGAATTTACTCTGTCCGTAAAATACGACGATAGCGGGAGACCGCACGGGGCAAACGCCTGCACGGACTCCCGCTTGTAATTAAATTTTATTCGTTTAAGGAATCAGCTTTTCTTTTATTACTCTTCTACTCTCTGTTCTGCAAGGAATTCCCACTTACCGGTTTCGTTGTTGCATTTCTTTACGTAAGCAACGTCTCTTACAGCGTCGCCGTTTTCACCGAATACAACCTTACCGCAAACGCCGTCATATTCAACGTTAGGAAGTGCTGCCAGAACATCTGCAGGATCAGTTGAGCCTGCTGCCTTGATAGCTTCAAGAGCTACGAAGTAAGCGTCATAACCCATAGCTGTTACAGCTGCCAGGTCTGTGTTGCCGCCGTTGTTCTTAAGAGCTGTGCTGTCTTCTTCCATCCAAGCCTTGATGCCTTCGTCGAACTGAGCATTTCCGCCTTCCTGATAGAAAGTAGTTACGATGATTTCTACATCTGTGCCCTTAGCAGCTTCTGCAACCTTGTTGGAGTCCCAAGTATCGCCTGCAAGGATAGGCATGCCAAGCTTCTGAGCCTGTGCCTGGTCGATGATAAGTACAGCAGCTTCAATGGAAACTGGTGAGAAGAATACATCGCATCCCTGCTTCTTAGCATTTGCTACATAGCCTGTGAAATCTGAGTTCTTGTCTGGGAACTGTTCGTAAACAACTGCTCCGCCCTTAGCCTTGAATGCCTGCATGAAGAAGTTTGCAAGACCTACTGAGTAGTCGTCGCCAAGCTTGGAGAGGCAGTAAGCCTTTCTCATTCCGTTGTCCCATGCATAGTTTGCAAGAACTGTACCCTGGAACGGGTCTAAGAAACAAATTCTGAAGTATACATCGTTGCCTTTTGTTACCTGAGGGTTAGTGCAGGTAATTCCCATTGCAGGCATGCCAGCGTCCTTAAATACGTCTCCTGCTGCGATGGATACTGCGCTGCCGTATGAACCCAGAACGATGGAAACACCGCTTGATACCAGATTGGTAGCTGCAGTTACGGCTTTACCGTTATCTGATTCGTTATCTGCTTCAACCAGCTCAACCTTGTAGGTTTCGCCGCCGATTTCAACTGTTGGCTGTACATAGTTAGCATACTGTACGCCTAAAGCTTCCTGCTTTCCGCCAGGGCCATTATCTCCTGATGCAGGTTCGAACACACCGATCTTAACTGTTCCGGCATATTCTGCATCATCTCCTCCGCCGCCGCAGCCTACTGCGAACATGGAGAATACCATTACGAGCGCCAGTAATAAAGCAACTTTCTTTTTCATTTCTTTCTTGTCCTCCTTTAGCATAGTAAAGATATTTTGATTATAAACCCTTTGTGTGTAAAATGCAACGTTTTTTTGGTAAATTTATGTATACATAACAAATTTTATTGTTCAAAACTGTATTTTATCACAATTTTTTGTTGTGAGAAACAAAAATCCCCTTTTACGGGGATTGTGGTCTATTTTTATATACCAGACTACTCAGGCATCCTAAGACCAATGGCGTTGCTCACAGGCAAGGAGAACACGATGGCCTGAGCCTTGCTGTCCAGGCCGGCCTTTTCCATAATCGCTTTCATGATGGCATTTCGTCCCTGAGCCGGAGTCACCAGTATGTGCATCTCCTTTTCGCTGGCAATGGAAAACCCGAAAAATTTCTCAGTGTACTCAGCCCCCGTTCCTTTGGCTTTGAGCACAGTACCTCCGCCGGCTCCCGCCCCTCTGGCTGCATCCATTATCAAATCACTATAGCCTTCATTTGCTATAACCATAATCAGTTCGAAATCCGTTTTAACCGACATTTTTCCCTCTCTTTCCTCAGTGGACCAGATACGCTTTCCTGATGTATCCAGGGTCTGACCGTCCAGTATATACTCCAGGCTTCTTTTGCCGCCGATGCTGTTCAGCGGCACCGTTGCCACAATTCCGTTTCCCGGCACGTCTATATACAACCTTCGTTTAAAGTTCTTAAGCAGGGGCAGCAGACCCGCATTTGTGACCACTCCAAACACTACCGCCTTTTCATTAGGTGAAAGATACAGATAATCCAGAATTTCCATCGGTGCGGTGCCCATTCCCAGCACAATATCAGTGGCAAAAACATTGCTTTCCCGAAAGGTCTCTATGACTTTTTCCGTGTTTTCTCTATCAGCTATAGCGATAACCAAATGTAAGCTTTCCATAGCATTCCTTTCCTCTCTCTTCTATAGTTCGATAATATCCTCGTCGGTGTAGACGCTGATCTTGGAGTAAATTCTTTCCCGTGCCGCCTGCTCTTTTCTGGTTCTGAATTTGTACTCAACTCCCAGAAGCTGTATTGTTATAAGCGGCGTCATAGCTACCATAGCCACCACACCGAAGGCGTCGCTCACGATTCTGTCCGTCCCTCCGATGGCCTCGCAGGCTCCCATTGCAAAAGGCAGCAGGAAAGTCGCCGTCATAGGTCCCGATGCCACACCGCCGGAGTCAAAGGCGATGGATGTGAAAATTTTCGGTGCTGCAAAAGACAGAGCAAGTGCCAACATGTAACCCGGCAGCAGGAAATACATGACGGATATTCCGGTAAGCACCCTGATCATGGCCAGAGCCAAAGATATCGCCACACCGATGGAGAGGGAAAGCTCCATAGCCCTTGCAGGGATAGAACCTGCAGTCATTTCCTCAACCTGCTTGTTAAGCACGTGAACAGCCGGCTCCGCTTTGACGATAAAATATCCGATAGCCATAGCTATAGGTATGAGGATGAGGTTGTAGCTTTTTCCCCCTATGAGCTTGCCTATGTAGTTGCCGCAAGGCATAAAGCCTACATTAACGCCGGTCAGGAAAAGCACCAGCCCTATATATGTAGAAGCAAGGCCTGTGAGGATTTTTATCAAAGGACGTTTTTTCAGCTTGATTACAAATATGTTGAAAAGTGCAAAGAAAAGCACTATAGGTGCCAGGGCAATCCCCACCTCTTCCATATATGTCGGCAGCGCTTCCACAAAAAGCGCTATCATATCCTTCGATGTTTCCATTTCCGGGATTTCCACAGGTACATATGTGCCTTCCGCCGGATAAATCAGCCCCAGTGCCAGAACGGCAATGATAGGTCCTATGGAGCAAAGGGCCACCAGACCAAAGCTGTCGTTGGCCGCATGCCTGTCGCTTCGTATAGATGATACACCTACTCCAAGTGCCATGATGAACGGCACGGTCATAGGCCCCGTGGTCACTCCGCCAGAGTCGAATGCAACCGCCCAGAAATTAGCCGGCACGAACATGGCCAGAATGAAAACGATTATATAAAACCCTATGAGCAGGGTTGGAAGACTGATTCCCATCAAAATTCTCAGCATGGCAATGACCAGGAAAACCCCCACTCCCAGTGCCACGGTTCCGATAATCACAGCGTTAGGTATGGTCGGCACCTGATTGGCGAGCACCGTAAGGTCAGGCTCAGATACAGTGATTATCACTCCCAGCATGAAGCTGGTAAAAACCATGATCCACACGCTCTTTGACTTGGTAATGCAGGAGCCCACCTTGTTTCCTATAGGCGTCATAGCCGTGTCGGCCCCTACTGTAAAGAAAGCCATTCCCACCACCAGCATTACGGCGCCGGTCAGGAAAGCCATAAGCATATTGTTGGGAATTGGTGCTATGGTAAAACACAGCAAAAGAACGATACCCGTTATAGGAAGTACCGACGAAATGGCTTCTTTCATTTTATCGTTCAATAGCGATTTGTTTTTCAATTGCTGTTCCTCCACTTTTGTTGCTTGATGCCTGCCGCCAAACATAAATCCCCTTTTATTTTAATATACTACCCACCACTTACGCTAGATAAGTTTCTGCTAAAAAGTTGTGTGGGCTACAACCAAATTCCCCCTGGCACAGCGTACATTTTTTACTTTTTATTCAATTTTTTACTTGAATTGTAATCTTTTTCAATGTATAATATTTACAGACGTTGTTTTTTATCCGGCTTCAGGGTAAAAAAAACAACATCATATCATTTTAGCCTCTTTCATAAATCTCACAGGTATAGAAACGTTGTAAGGAGTGCGGCTGCATGACCTTTTTTACAACGCAAGCAACAACCAGGTTGTAAAAAATCGTTTTGACAAAGAATTATTACAACAAAGGAGGCTCAACATGGACTACTACTCAATGGATTTTGATACTATGTTGTACAGATTGGGGGATTTAGAGAAACTGTACAACGAAGAACTTAAGCAGCTGGAGCTGCAGACTCCAGGATGCCTTTACGGAGTGAAAAGAGACGGAAAGCAGAACTATCTGCAGACTCAAATTATAGGCGGCAAGAGTTTGCGGCATGGTATTTCAAGAGATCCTGACACCCTCAGGCAGCTTTGCCGTAAAGCCTATCTGAAAGAAGCGCTGCAAAATATCGGCGAAAACAAGAAATGCCTGATAACAGCTAAATCCCAATTCACTGCTTTAAACAGCAGCCGGATCATTCAGAAGCTGCCAGATGTTTATCAGACACTGCCCGCCGAATACTTTTTTCCGAGTTCACAGGACCGTGCCCTGATTGATGACAAGCTGATAAATGCAACTGCTGAAGGCGCTGAGATTGCAGCCAAAGTAAAAGCCTGGATTGAGGAGCCCTACGAGCAGGGCACCTTCATGTCGGAAAAAAAGGTTCATATCACTTCTCGGGGAGAAAAGATGCGTTCTAAAAACGAGGTCCTGCATGCGGAAATCATGTATCGGAATCACATACCGTTCCGCTATGAGCCCGTCATACATATCGGAACTACTGCACTGATCCTGGATTTTGAGACCATGCGTATCCGCGATGCAAAGATTTTCTATGCGGAGCATTGCGGCATGCCCCATAATAAAGAGTACATGGCACGTCATAAGCGGAAGATGGAGCTCTACGAGTCTGTCGGAATCGTGCCCTGGGATAACCTGATTGTCACCTACGGCGATATTAACGGTAACATAGATGTACGTGCAATAGAAAACGAACTTATAAGCAAGCTGCTATAGATGCTGCGGAGTTGGTGTTCGTCAAACTCAGGGCGCATCCGGACCGGCAACCGGTATCACCAAAAAAACACATAAAAAATGCATTTGCCCGTTGTTTATCCGCAGTGGGATGTGGTAAAATAGAAGTAGTACAGATACAGTACTAATTTAGTCTATTTTTAAAGAATGAAAAATAAATTTAATTTATGGAGGTAACTGAATTATGAAATGGGTTTGCACAGTATGCGGATATGTTTATGAGGGACCTGAAGCACCAGCTGAATGTCCGATTTGCCACGTTGGTGCTGATAAGTTCAAGAAGGTTGAAGGCGAAATGACTCTCGCAGCAGAACACGAATATGGTGTTTACGGAAAGACTGTAAAGAACAACGCTGACATCAGCGAAGAGGACAAGAAGTACATCTTCGAACAGTTAATGGCTAACTTCAACGGCGAATGCTCAGAGGTTGGTATGTACCTTTGCATGGCTAGAATCGCTCACAGAGAAGGATATCCTGAAATCGGTCTTTACTGGGAAAAGGCTGCTTACGAAGAAGCAGAACACGCAGCTAAGTTTGCTGAACTTTTAGGCGAAGACTTAGAAGCTAACATGAAGGCTTCCACTAAGGAAAACCTTGCTTGGAGAGTTGACTGCGAATTCGGTGCTACTGCCGGCAAGTTCGACCTTGCAAAGT
>CALZOZ010000026.1 GCA_945828095.1 uncultured Clostridia bacterium | reverse complement strand
AGATTCCTCTACGTCTCGTGGGCTCGGAGATGTGTATAAGAGACAGGCTCTCATATGTGTAAATCTGGCCATTATCAATCTTCTGCCTCTTCCGGCACTGGACGGCGGCAGAATTATTTTCGTAATCTATACCATGATTACGGGAAAAACCGTCAGCGAGAAAGTGGAAGGCGCTATTCACATGGTGGGCATGGTGCTGCTCCTGGCACTGATGGTGTTTGTGACCATGAACGACATAACGCGAATATTCGGATAGTTCGAGCAGTCTGGTCTGTTCGGCAGCCCGGGCCACACACACGGAGATAATTTCTTAACACATAAAAAATCATGGTTTCATAGGACTGGAGTCATGATTTTTTTGACATTTGCGGATATGATTAGTGTTGGGGTACGGTTATTACCAGCCGTGCCGTGGCTGTTGGCGTGGCGGTTTCCACCAAATCCGGACAATTATTGCGATTTGATGGGGGATTTTTGGCAAAAGAGAGCGAAAATCGTTAGAAAAACATCCATTTTATCCATATAAACCCAAAATATTCCCATCAAATCGTACTTTTTCACATAAATTAGTGGAGTAGAGTCAATTACAGCGGAACAGGCCGTGTTGTAAGTCACCTTAAACTGTGATAGAATAAATAGAGAAGAAAGAAATGACAGGCAGGTTTCAGTCAGGATGGAAGGAATAACAATAAGAACAGCCGTGCTACAGGACGCAGAGGCTTTGCTTGAAATATATGCACCTTATGTGGAAAATACAGCCATAACCTTTGAATATGATGTGCCCACCGTTGAGGAATTTGCCGGACGTATGAGCAATGTGCTCAGAAGATACCCATATCTGGTGGGAGAGGTTGACGGAGAGCCTGCAGGATACGCCTACGCAGGGCCTTTTAAGGAGCGTGCGGCATACGACTGGGCCGTGGAAACCACAGTATATGTCAAAGAAGATATGAAAAAGCACGGCATTGGGAGAGCACTTTATGAAGCTTTGGAAAAGACCCTGGCAGCGCAGGGAATATTAAACCTGAACGCATGCATCGCCTTTCCTGAGAAAGAAGACGAGTATCTGACCACAGACAGCGTAAAGTTTCATAAGAAAATGGGCTTCAGCAAGGTCGGAAGATTTCATAAATGCGGCTGCAAGTTCGGACGCTGGTATGACATGGTGTGGATGGAGAAACATATCGGGACGCATGAGGAAAACCCGGCGGAAGTGAGATTTTTTGCAGAGGTTATGAAAGGAAGCTTTCAAAATGAATGATCAAATGAGCAAAATGGTTGATTCTGACAGAGATAAACGGCTTGAAGCCTTTGAAAATATGTTGTCATCAATACAGCAGCAATATGAAGATACAGAGGTCAGGATGAAAGATCTGAAGATGGAAGGTAAGGAAAAAACCACTACCTATCGCCAGCTCATGGCAAACAAACTCAGACTTGGGGATATGTTGGCAATGTATAAATTATACGACCTGTTGTAGATTCAGATGTAAGGAGCAAGGGTGATGGATGAAAGATTTATACGTGGTATTTTCATAGACTGGACTCTGATAGGGAATTGCAGCTACCTTAGAGATATCGAAGCGCTAAAAGATTTGAAAACCTTGGACTTTAATAGCAATGTCACTTTCTTCGTAGGAGAAAACGGCAGCGGCAAGTCCACCCTTCTTGAAGCAATGGCCATCGCCAGCGGCTTCAACCCGGAGGGCGGCACGAAAAATTACAGTTTCTCTACCTATGACTCTCATTCGGAACTTTACGACGCCATCAGAGTTGTACGGGGGAGCAGGAAAGCACGCTGGGGATATTTTCTCAGAGCTGAAAGCTTTTATAACGTGGCCACAATGGAAGAACGGTACGCTGACGAGGGGCATGAATCTCAAAAATACCATGAAAAGTCCCACGGCGAAAGTTTTCTGGCGCTTGCTCAGAATCAGCTGAGGCCGGGCGGACTGTACTTTTTCGACGAACCGGAGGCGGCTCTTTCACCTCAGCGTCAGCTTACGCTGCTTACGGAGATTTACAATTGTGCGGCTGACGGTTCCCAGTTTATTATCGCAACTCATTCGCCTATCTTGCTGGGCATGCCGGGTGCGGAGATACTGAGTTTCGACAGCGGTGTCATCCACCCTTGTGAGTATGAGGATACGGAAAGCTATCAGGTGACGGAGATGTTTATAAATGACAGGAAACGTCTGCTGGACAAGCTGCTGTAAACATACTGCAGCCCATGCCGGAGTGAAATTTTGACAGTACAAGAAATAATAGCAGCAATATATTAAGAAAGAAGGAACACAAAATTAGTATTAAAAACGAACCAAAGATTAAGAATCCCCTTATTGTAGGAATCAGAGAATAGCTGGAGCACCGTGCCCTCTGGATGTATTTCCTTTGCGATGAAGCGAAGAAGAAGGGTTTGGATCCTCGTGAGTATACACCGGACGCCATCTGAAGATGCGGACTGTATCAGGGTGCAAACCTGCGCCAGAAAGCAGGCGGCGGAGATTCACTTAAGGGACTTAAGAAGACTTTGTTTGGCAAAGCGGCTCAGTGGGTTTTTGAAATGGATATTAAGCAGTGCGATGACGATCATCTTGATATAGATTTCCACTATTGCCCTCTGGTAAAAGCATGGCAGAAGCAGGGCTGCAGCGACGAGGAAATTCAGCTGCTTTGTGATCATGCTATGTGCGGTGACCGCGGAATCGCAGAAAGCTTCGGCTGTGAGCTGGATCTTCCGGCAACCATAGCAAAGGGTGATGATGTGTGCAAGATCAGATTTGTAAGAAGAAAGAAATAGAGGAGAAATCATCTTGATTAAACATAAAACAAAACCGGTGAAAATAGGTGACCTGACAATAGGCGGAGGCATGCCCGTTACAATTCAATCCATGACAAATGTGGATTCCCGTGACGAGGAGGCTCTCCTCAGACAGACTGCAGAACTTACAGATGCAGGCTGCCAGATTGTGCGTATTGCCGTGCCTGATATGGAATCTGCGGAAACTCTGGGAAGGGTAAAGCAGAAACTCATGCAGAGCGGCAATCGCGTGCCCCTTGTGGCAGACATACATTTTGACTATCGCCTTGCCATAGCGGCAATCAAGTCGGGGGCCGACAAAATAAGAATCAATCCGGGAAACATCGGCAGTCTCGACAGAGTTAAGGCTGTAGTTGAAGCTGCCAGAGAAAGAAACATTCCTATAAGAGTTGGTGTAAATTCTGGTTCTTTGGAAAAACACATACTTGAAAAGTACGGCGGAGTCACTGCAGAGGGACTTGCTGAAAGCGCACTGGCTAACCTTAAAATTATTCAGGACATGGATTACGACAATCTGGTGGTTTCCATCAAGTCATCGGATGTGAGTATGAACTATGCGGCACACAAGCTGCTGGCGGCCGGAACGGATTGCCCGGTACACATCGGTATAACCGAGGCCGGAACACTTGAAAGAGGCAAGGTGAAGTCGGCTGTAGGAATCGGCGCACTGCTTCTTGAGGGCATCGGTGACACCATGAGAGTGTCCCTTACGGCCAATCCTGTGGAAGAGGTCATCTTTGCACAGGAAATACTGAGCAGCATGGGACTGAGAAAATCAGCTGTAGATCTGGTGTCATGCCCGACCTGCGGCAGAACAAAAATAGACCTTCAGAAGCTGGCATCACAGGTGGAAAGCAAGCTTCGTCCAATAGAAGAAAGGCTGAACGCTGAGGGAAGACCATCCATCAAGGTGGCTGTTATGGGATGCGCAGTCAACGGGCCGGGAGAAGCCAGAGAGGCTGACTTCGGCGTGGCCGGAGGGGACGGCAGAGGAATAATATTTGCCAAAGGCGAAATCCTTATGACCAATGTGCCTGAGGATGAAATCGCCGACAAACTTATAAACGTTATCGAGGAAAAAATATGCGGGAAATAATTGACGGTGCCATCTGCTGGGAACAGATCGGCAGCGGAAAGAGAGATAAAACCGAATATAAATATACGCTGGGAAAGGGTGTTATTCACAAGGAAACGGGAGTTCTGACTCTCCCTATCACCCTTAATTTTGTCATGCCTTTCCTTGACTGTGAAAAAATCAAGGCCATTATCATCAACAAACTGGACATGATTAAGGATGTAGAGTTTGATTTCAAATACGAAGATTTGATTCTGAGCAATGAGGAGATAATCGGACTTTACATTCCTCACATGATACATATACTCAACGGTTCCTTTATAGCAATTACCAAGGCCATAGACGAGAAAAACTTTGAACTCGAGGATGACAGGCTGACCATTTATTCACTGGGGAACGTGGCTACAGAGCAGCTGAATCTGAGGGCGGCCCAGGAATTCAGCAGAATACTTGCCGAGACCTTTGGAATCAAAGTGAAGGTTGAATTCAAGAACAACGAGGAACTTTACAGGGAAAAAGAAAGGCATTTCCAGGAAAGCGAGGCCAGGGATATAGAGCAGTCCATGAAAGAGCATGCCGAGGATCTGAGGCAGAAGGCAGAAGCCAGAGCCAAGTCTGTGGCAGCAGCCGGAGGCGGAAACAGCTCAGGCACAGGCATGCAGTGGGGCGGCAATGGAGGCAGCCAGCAAGGCGGCAATGGCAGCGGAGGTCAGAACGGATGGGGAGGCCGTGGAAAGCGTAAAGAGAAGGAACTGCCAGCAGAAGGCAACCGGATTATGGGCCGCGATATTGTCGGCGAAGCCAATACTGCCCTCATGGATATAGATCCGTCTTTGGGAATGGTTATCGTGGAAGGCATACTGTTTAAAAAAGACCATCGTGTTATCCGAAGCGGCAATTACCTGATTACACTGCTCATCACCGACGAGAAGACCACAATCTGCTGCAAATGCTTTGCATCTGAGGCCAAGTGGGGCGAGATCGATACCCTGCTGAAACCTGGAGACGGTGTGAAAATTCGCGGAGAAGTCCAGTTCGATACCTTTGAAAACATGAACACCATCATGATGAAGGATATCGAAAAGACGGACAAGTCTCTTGGAGATAATCGTAAAGACACCTGCGAGATCGGAAAACGTGTGGAACTACACGCCCACACCAAGATGAGCGCCATGGACGGCCTCAACGAAGTATCCGACATTGTCGGCAAAGCGGCGGCATGGGGACAGCCTGCGGTAGCCATTACAGACCACGGCGTAGTTCAGGCCTTCCCGGATGCAGCCAAGGAAGCAAAGAAACAGGCTGAAAAGGGTCGCCCAATCAAGATACTTTACGGAATGGAAGGCTATGTCTTCGATGATGGGGATTGTATCAGGGAAGACGGGTCTATTGACTATAAAAAGAAAGGAACCAACCATATCATCCTGCTGGCTGCAACCCAGGAAGGACTGAAAAACATTTATAAGCTGGTGTCCTTTTCTCACATTGACTATTTTTACAGGCGGCCAAGGCTGCCTTGGTCCGTGCTGGAAGCTCACAGAGAGGGTATCCTCGTAGGCGGTGCATGCGAGGCGGGAGAGATATACCGTGCTGTGCTGGACGGAAAGCCGGAGGATGAGATAGAAAGAATCGCCAGCCGGTATGACTACCTGGAGATTCAGCCTTTGATAAACAACCGGTTCCTTATCGAACAGAACAGGGTGTCCGGATATGACGATCTGAAGGAAATCAACCGTAAGATAGTGGCTCTGGCAGAAAAGCTGGGCAAGCCTGTAGTTGCAACCACTGACGCTCATTATCAGGATGAGACTGCGGCAATCTACCGCAATATTTTAATGGCGGGACAGGGATACAAAGATGCAGAAAACGGTACAGGACTTTACCTGAGAACTACAGATGAGATGCTGGAGGAATTCAGCTATCTGGGAGAAGAAACGGCAAAACGTGTGGTAATTGATAACACCAATCTCATTGCAGATATGTGCGATGAGGGGATTTTGCCGGTTCCTAAAGGAAAATTCCCGCCGAAAATTGATGGTGCAGAAGAAACACTTCGTACCACCTGCATGCAAAAAGCCCATGAGATGTACGGCGACCCTTTACCTGACCGCATCGGAGAACGTCTGGAAAAGGAACTTTCTTCTATTATAAATAACGGCTATGCGGTCATGTATGTGTCTGCACAGATGCTGGTACATAAGTCCAACGAGGACGGCTATCTGGTAGGCTCCAGAGGCTCTGTAGGTTCTTCTCTGGCTGCAACCATGGCCGGCATCACCGAGGTAAATCCGCTGGAACCTCATTATGTCTGCCCGAAATGCAAACACCTGGAGTGGGGTGACATGAACCTGTATGACTGCGGTATAGACATGCCGGAAAAAGACTGTCCGGAATGCGGCACACCTATGAAGCGTGACGGATATACCATTCCGTTCGCCACCTTCCTTGGTTTCGACGGAGACAAGGAGCCTGATATCGACCTGAACTTCGCAGGGGAATACCAGCCGATAGCCCATAAGTATGTGGGCACGATTTTCGGTGAAAAAAATGTATTCAAGGCAGGAACAGTAGGTACGGTAGCCGATAAGACCGCCTACGGTTATGTGATGAAGTTCTTTGAGGAAAACCAGCGGCCTATCAATAAATATGAAGCAGACCGCCTTACTCAGCACTGCACCGGTGTCAAGCGTACAACGGGACAGCATCCCGGCGGTATCATCATCGTGCCGGATGACCATGAGATATATGAATTCTGTCCTGTGCAGCATCCTGCTAACGATGTTAATACGGATATAATTACTACTCATTTCGATTATCATAAGATAGACCAGAATCTGCTGAAACTGGATATTCTGGGACATAATGTTCCGTCCATGATTCGTCAGCTTCAGGATATGACGGGTATAGATCCGCTGCAGGTTGACCTGACCGACCGAACCGTGCTGTCTATTTTCAACGGCATCGATGCACTGAAAATAAAGGATCCGGAGCATTACAGGTTCAAGCACGGCACCTATGCTATACCTGAATTCGGCACATCCTTTACACGTGCCATGCTGGATGACACAAAACCGGATAAGTTCGCTGATCTAGTCCGCATTTCCGGCTTTTCACACGGCACCGATGTGTGGCTGAACAATGCCCAGGACTATATACGAAGCGGTGTGGCTACCATGCGTGAGGTAATTTCTACGCGAGACGACATCATGAACTATCTGATTCTGAAGGGCATCGAAAACAAGACCTCATTTAAGATTATGGAAGACGTTCGTAAGAACCGGCCGCTGAAGGAAGAGCAGCTGCAAGTTATGAAAGACCACGGTGTGCCACAGTGGTATATTGATTCCTGCATCAAGATTCAGTACATGTTCCCAAGGGCTCATGCTGTGGCCTATGTTATGATGTCCTTCCGAATGGCTTGGTATAAAGTCTACTACCCGCAGGAGTTCTATGCCACCCATTTTACCAGTGTAGTGGCTAATTTCAATGCGGAAGTGATTCTGAAAGGACCTGATGCTGTTCTGGAGGAGATGGATGCCATCATCGCCAAAGGCACCAATGCTTCACCGAAAGAGAAGGATGACATCCTCGTTTACGAAGTTGCCTATGAAATGTACAGCCGCGGCTACGAGTTCGCCCCTGCACGTCTGGGAAAATCCTATGCTATGAAGTTTTGGGTCGAGGACGGAAAGGTTCTGCTGCCTTTTGTGGCAGTTGAGGGTGTAGGTGAAACCGCAGCAAAATCCTTTGTGGCAGCCTACGAAGAAAAACCATTTGATACCATTGAGGAGGCCATACAGCGTGGCAAGCTCAACAAAACCGCTGTGGAAGGCCTGCGCAATCACGGAGTATTCGCCGGACTGCCGGAAACTGACCAGCTGTGCATGTTTTAGACGATTGTGCAATCGGACACTGGCGGCAATCGTACACTTGAAGCAGTTAAGCGATTGCAGCACCCGGGAAATTGGAAATTTCTAGCCGAAATATCCCACCGACGAGGCATCAACTCCACCATTTTCGCGTTTTTTGCGAAAATGGTGGAGTTTTTTCCTATATGTGGCCAGTTCGTACGGAATGGATAAAACTGTGAATAGCTCGAAGCATTGAAATTTCAATGTTTTACATTTTATTACATTCTTCGTGAAGGGTGAAGAGCATGCAGTAAGCCCTGAAAACTCCACCAAAATTAAAAAAATTGCAATTTTGGTGGAAAAATGGCTAAGACCCAGAGAAAATATGGCATCTTACAGCTGTGGAAGTATAAGGCCGTCAACAACCCTGTAAATGTCCGGAATACTGAATTCCCCGTTTGGCCCGTCTGCCGTGACAATTAAATTTTTAGGCTGATAAAACCCATTTAGAAAGTACAATTCCATTTTGCGGTTATTTCGCCGTCTGTATTCATCATTTGAAAGCATACCGTTATGTTCCCACAGCAATAGTTCTTTTTGCGAAAGCGGAATCGTAATGTCGGGATATACAACAACCTTTTGTCCATTTTCATCAAACAACATAAGCTTCTTTTCATAATAAAACGGGATGCGGCGCTGCCAGAGAATATCAATTATGATAGCCTCGCCTTTAGACCGCACATATATTCCGGCGCTGGTAAGGTATATCAGTTCGTTCTTCTTGTAAAGGTTCTGGCTGGCATGTACCTGAGGACCGGAATCGATATCAGAAAAAACAGAGTCTGGGGATATGTACTTGGTGATGACCCGCTCCAGTAAGGGAATATTGTTGTTTAAGGCTTTAAGCTGGTTTTCATATTCCTTTTTCTGCTGAAGCTGCTTGATGAGATCCTTATCATTACTGCCGAGATATTGTAAAGGCACGGAAGAAGAGAGTCGCAGATAATGTTCCGGATTTGAATTTGAACGGCATTTTGTAATCAATCTCCCTTCAGGCATTCCTTCCAGCGCCTTATAAAAAAGGTCACGGCTTGACTTTTCGATTTCCAATTCATTCCTAATATTATCAATAAAATTCATACACACCTTCTTCTTTCTTTTTTAGAAAATAATTACATTAATTACTGATTATACTATCACGGCCAGCGACAAAAAGCAATATTAAATATTTTTTGTACAATTTCACTCTCGAAATTTTCTGAAAAGTGTGCTATAATATAAGCAGAAAGAGAAGGTTTTACAGATGTATAAGATTGGCAGCATAGTAGTATACGGAACAGAAGGCCTTTGTAAAATCTGCGATATAACGGAGCGGACTTTTGGCAAGGAAACCATGGAGTACTATGTACTCTCACCTGTTGAAAATGAGGCAGAGACCATATTTGTTCCTAAAAATAACGAGAAAATATTAAAGAGAATGAGACCTATCCTTTCGAGGGGAAGGGCAACAGAGCTTCTGGAGGCACCTCCGTCAGAGCTTGGAGAATGGGTTGAAAACGATAGGGAGAGACAGCAGATGTACAAACAGGTTCTGCTGTGCGGTTCCAGTGAAGACCTTCTCAGAATGACGAGAGCACTTTATCTGCACCAGATTGAACTTCTGGAGCGGGGGAGGAAGCTCCATGCTGCGGATGAGAGATTTCTCAAAGAGGCAGAGAAAATGCTTTTTGAGGAGCTGGCCTATGTATTTGACATTACGGTGGCGGAAGTTCTTCCACTGATAATAAGAAAAAAGGAAACCGGCATGTAAGCCGGTTTTTTGGTGCAAATAATGTGATTTATCATGATTAATGATTCAGGGCTCGTCCCGCTATGCTGAAGCCCCCGAAGACCAGAAGGTCAACCACCACGATGGTGGCACCAACAGGTGAGGACAGCATGATTGAGATGAATATACCAAGAGCGGAGCTTATTATAGCCACGGCCGCAGAACAAATAACCACTTGACGGAAGGTGTGAAAAACACGCATTGCCGAGAGGGCAGGGAAAATTATCAGTGCCGAGGTGAGCAGTGCGCCTACCAGATTCATGGCCAGGACAATGATAACAGCTGTAATTACAGCAATGATCAGATTGTATGCGGATGCGTTCACTCCGGTGGCTTTGGCAAAATTTTCGTCAAAGGTGACGGCGAAGATTTTGTTGTAAAAACACACGAAAACGCAGATGACCAGCACCGACATGATTACACATACCCAGACATCGGTTTTAGTAAGAGTCAGGATAGAGGTGGAGCCGAAAAGTGTGCTGCACACGTCGCCGGATACATTAGCAGAGGCCGAAAACATATTAAGCAGCAGGTATCCGAAAGCCATAGACCCTACAGAAAGCATGGCAAGAGCTGCATCGCCTTTTATTTTGGCGTTGGCATCTGTTTTCAGGAGCAGTATTGCGCATAGCACAGTAACGGGAAGAACTACTATCAGTTCGGTTTTTACTGAAAGTACTGCGGCGATAGCCATGGCACCAAATGCCACGTGTGACAGACCGTCTCCAATGAAGGAGTAACGCTTTAAAACAAGGGTCACTCCTAAAAGGGAAGAGCAAAGGGCTGTAAGCACCCCTGCTATAAAGGCATAACGCACGAAGGGGTAGGAAAGATATTCTGCTATCATTTGAAGTACCTCCTGTTCCTGCCGGCCGCAGCCCTTGAGCAAAGGGGCTCGTCCACCAGTTTTGCCAAACCTTCCTGATGTCGAAAGGCCATCTTTATCGGACTTTTTACATATTCTTCTCTGGTTCCGAAAAACTGCAGCTGGCTGCCCAGATGAAGAATGTGGCTGGCATATTTAACCGCTGCCTCAATATCATGAGAGACCATTATTATTGTGATTTTTTCTTTTTCATTCAGATCTTTTACGATGCTGTACATTTCGGCTGTTGCTGCCGGGTCAAGGCCGGTAGCAGGCTCATCGAGAAGAAGCATCTTGCCTTCTGTACACAGGGCACGAGCCAGAAGAACCCGCTGCTGCTGTCCTCCTGAAAGGTCGCGATAGCAGCGATTTTTCATATGATCGATGCCCAGCCTTTCCATAGAGGAGAGAGCCAGTTTTTTCTGTGCTGCAGAATAAAAGGGTTTCAGGCCGGATGCGGCCAGACAGCCGGAAAGGACTATTTCTCCTACGGATGCAGGAAAGTCTTTTTGCATCAGAGTCTGCTGAGGCAGATAGCCAATCTGGTTGAGCTCGAAATTATCTCCGCATATAATCTGACCGCTGACGGGTTTTGTCAATCCGGCAAGTGTCTTTACAAGGGTAGACTTGCCGGAGCCGTTTTCGCCCACTATGCATAGATAGTCTCCTCTATTGAGCTCAAAATTTATATCCTGCGCCACAGCCACACCGTCGTAGCCCGGGCACAGGTTTTTTACTGTTAATTGTGCCATTGGTTTGCCTTTCTTTTATCAGTTTTTATCCACGTCTAAAGCTGCCTCGAGAGCAGCAAGATTATCTTCCATGATGGAAATATATGAGCAGCCTGCTTCAATATCCTCCGATGTGACTGATTGCATATCATCGAGCATTAAAACAGGCAGTCCCTTTAAAGAGGAATTCTTTATAACCGTCCGTGCCAGGCCATCTTCCGACTTTTTTAAAACAAAAACCGCACCCGGCTTGCAGTTGTCTATTGCTTCGGAAAGGGACAGAATAGTGGCGAAACTGGCCTCCGTTTCAGCTGAGCAGCCCGGAAAGGCCGCCATGTGTGACAGGTGGTAGTCTTCAGTAAGATATATAAACGGAAAACGGTCGGCTATGAGAATGAAGTTTCTTCCGGCTTTGCGAGCATCGCCGGTGACCTGTTCATATTTGCTGTCAAGTTCATTGATTTCATTTATATAGCTCTCGGAGTTTTTTTCATAATATGAACTATTTGCCGGATCAAGAGAACATATTGCATCTGTAATACTTTCGATAAAAGCGGGCGCCATTTTGAGTGAAAGCCAGAGATGTTCGTCGGCCTCTCCCTCGTGGTCGTGGTCTTCTTCACCAGGTTCCAGGTGCCCCTCGTGTTCGCGTTCATGATCATGGTCGTGCTCTGAATATGCAGCCGGGTATTTTTCACAGAGAAAGGCCGGTCCATCAAATACTTCCATAAGGGAAAGACATGATGAGTCCGGTTTTTTTGATGAATCAACGGCATCGTCAATCCAGAACTCCGATTCACCGCCTGTATAAATAAGCAGATCACAATCTGCTATTTTAACCATATCCGCCACTGTAGGCTGATAGCTGTGCATGTCGGTGCCGCTTTCATTAAGACGCTGAACCTCTATGCGAACCGGATTATCTCCCAGAACATTTATCACCCAGTCGTACTGTGCAAAACCGCATACCAGAATTGTGGGCTGATCATTCTCAGAAACCGATTCATCAGTGCATCCTGTGGTGAAAAAAGCCAGCATCAGCAGACAGACCAGCATCAGCATCGGTCCGTTTTTTATTGGTTTAAGCCTGTTCTTTTTAAACTTCATTACGCGTGATTTCCTTTCGTACGGCAGCCTTCGCAAAGGCCGAACAGGGTAGTACGGCCCAGATCAAGGGCAAATCCGACCGATTTAAGTAAATTCTCAGCAATCATATGGGAGTCTTCGTCGCTCATGTGAAGCAGTCTGCCGCAGTTTGTACATTTTAAATGAATATGGAAGTGGCAGCTTTCTCCGCCCATAATCTGATAGGCGGCCTTGGTTCCCCGGCTGCCTGCAAAGCGCTTTACCAAGTTTTCTTCTGCCAGACCGGGCATGAGTCTGTATATGGTGCTTTTTCCCGGGGGATTGGCGAAATCGGGGTCTGCCTTCATCTCTGCTGCTATTTCATCTATAGTATATGAGCGCTCAGGATGTTTCTTCAGAAAGTCCATGAGCTCTTTTTTTTGTTGTGTATTGTATGTTGCCACGATTTTCCTCCAAAAGAAAATTGAGAATGATTTCAAGAACCATTCTCAATTTATTATATACCATTTGATGCGAAAGTCAACAAAAATCCTCATCAGCAAAAAACTTCAGGGCCGCTTATCACATATCTGCAGATGTGGATGTACTGATTTTCGTCGGCGCAGGCAGCCCATTTTATAAGTGAAATTGTGCCGTCGATAATTTCAAGGCAGGTGATGGTGCTTGGGTGGACGCAGGAACCGGTATTGGCATAGCTCCAGTTCTTTTCGCTGTGAGAGAGGGTGGGTCTGTGGGTGTGTCCGGCGATGAGGTGAGTCTGGTTGAGTTTTGCCCAGTCTGCCATGCGATCTTCAATGATTTTACCTTTGCTATAATTTCTGGCGGCGCTTGTGGGGTCTTTTATTCCGGCCAGCTCAAGGGGTCTCCAGATGTACCTTACCAGCCATCGTGCCAGTTTCCAGAGCTGATTGTTGAGAAAATCCGCCTGATGGCCGTGTATCAGATTGTATCTGATGCCTTTGCCATTGGAGCCGGAACATTTGATAATCAGAGCCTCGGTTGAAGACGGCAGGGCGGCGGATTTGAAGCCGGGGCGGCTTTTTACTCTGTCATGGTTCCCCCAGATCATATACATTCTTCCTGTCCTGTTGAATTTATCCAGCAGCTTGAATATGTCGGAGTGGATTTCCTCGATATCTGAAAATTTCCTGTTTTCCCACAATTCATCGCCGTCTCCAAGTTCAATATATGTGAAATCACGTTCAAAGTAGTAGCCCAGGGCAGCCTCGTATATGGTCTTGTTGTTTAAAAAGCTGTCGCTCCAGGTGCCGTTGCCTCTGTGACAGTCGCTGAAAAGCACAAGCCTGGGATGATCTGCGGTATTTATTACAGGAGCTGAGTGCAGGGCCTTATCGATTTGTCTCATGTAAAATCTATCGGAAAGCAGCATAAAAAACACCTCCCGTTTCAGCATATGCTGCCGGAAGGTGTTCGGTACGTTATTTTTGAAGGCTCTCTAACATTTTGAATTTTTATTTTGCCAGCTTGTATGTCACATTGGAGTACGGTGAATATATTTTCTTTTCACCAACCATTCTGTAGGCACGAACCTTGTAGTAGTAGCGTGTGCCCTTAGTCAGCTTTGTGGTGTTTTTAAAAGCTGTTCCGCCGGTGGAGCTGAGAAGGCTGTAGCCGGATGTCTTGGATGTGGACTTATATATCTCGTATCCATCGATTCCTTCAGTGACAGCTTCTCCTGAAACTGAATCTGTTACTGTCCAGGAAAGCTTCATTGCTCCCTTGACAGCTGTAGATGATGCTTTTATCTTTACATTTGCAAGCTGTTCTTCTGCTTCCTTTTCCAAAGCTTTTCTTGCCTCGTAATCAGCCAGAACCTGAGGGTATTCCCACTCGTTTACCATAGGCTTGGCGGTTTCGCTGAAGAGTGCAGCCCAAGTTGTTTTTCCGATATTTCCTGTATTGGATATGTCGTTTATAACCTGGAACCTGATGGCTGCCTGCACCAGCTGGTCGGTATATACTGTTTCACTGCCGGTGTAACTGCAGTAGCCCAGCTCAGACAGTCTCTTTACTGCGGCCTGAAGGTACTTGGCTTTGGAGCTCTGTGAATCTCCCGGCATAATAGTGTACTTGTAGCTGTCAGGATCAAGAGCAAAGTTCAGACGATAACCGGATGCCTGCGGTGTAAAGTGGTATGTGGTCTTCTGCGAAATGAGATTTCCTGTACCTGTGCTGTAGATACCTTCTAATTTATAACCAATATCAGGTTTGGAATACAGTGAAAACTCTTTCCCTTTGCATCTTGTGTCAAGAGTAAAGTAGAAAGTTCCGTTTTCGCCTGCCTCAAAGGTTCTGTCAGCACCATTGACGTACATATTCAGGTATTTCATCGGATTGTTCTGAACTCTCACATACCATGCCTTTTTGCTTCCAGACAAATCAAGTGATGTCAGGTTGTTATCGTTGAGATAAACCTTTTCCAAAAGAGAACAGTTGGAAAGGTTTGTACTTTCCAGATTGTTATGGTGTGAGGAAAGCAGCTTCATCCGGGTGAATCCTGAAAGATCCAGAGTGCCCACGAGGCCGTAATTGCTCCACTGTATCTGCTCTGTGTTTCCGCGGCCGTCGGTCATGAAGTGGGAACGAAGTCCGTCACCCCAGGTTGATGTGTCATACTGTGAGTATGAGCTGTTCATCAGACTGCCGTTGGTTTTCTTGTAATATGAATATGGATTGTCGCTTTCCTGTGAAATATTCATGAATGCTGTAAGCTTGTCCATCTCATACTGATTGGTAATATATTTTCCGTATCTGTAATCCGGATAAATATTCATATACACGTGGCTTGTAGCAATCTGATCCTCAGACGGGTCAAAGTAGGTGTAGTTTGTCATGCCGGTATATGTCCATTCGCCGGTGGTCTTATTGTACTTATTTGTAGTACCCACTGTAGGGTCTATGAAAATCCATCTTCCGTTCACATAGGATTCAACCCACCAGTGGTCGCGGACATCTATGTTGTCCTCGGTGCGCCAGTCGTTGGAAGGAACTGCAAGCCTATGACCGTATACAAAACGCGTAGGAATACCCTGTGCACGGGCAAGGACGGTGAAAATCGCCGAATAGCCCTGACAGGTGGTGTAAACTCTTCCCATAGAGGAATTTGAGCTTGTATTACCGTATTCAAAATTTCTTATGTTGTCATAAGGATCAGCAAACTGCATTGAGTGGGTGGAAAAAGCCACCGAGTCATAATAAAAGTTTTTAGCGGTATATTCGTAAATCTTCAGCAGTTTATCGTAGTCGGTATAAGCACCCTGTGTAACGCGGTCTGAAACATTCTTGATGAAGGATATTTTATCGTATGTCATAGTGGCATACACGTTGGTTGCAGGATTTCTGAGAACAAACCTGATATCCTCCAGAGTGTTGTCCAGGTAGCGGTCTGTGGTGTAAAGCTGACCGATTTTCTGAATGCTTCGATTATAGTTTATTACATCGTTGTAACGAAGAATGCTGACTTTGCCGCCTGAGATGCGTATTTCCATATTCTTATAAAGAACACCGCTGCTTTTGTAATCACGGTTTATTGCATCTATGGGAGTAGCGCATCTTCTGAGATAGAGGTTGTAGTATCCGTCCGGAATGTCGAGAAGCTCTGCATCCATGTGATAAGAAAATCCATAAAGCATAGTACCGTCTGAAGCCGTGGAAATTTCAGGCTCTACAAATATATCGAGATCAATATCCCCCTTGTCAGGCACCAGACGATAGAGCGACACTCTGAACAGGCTGGTTTCAAGAGGAGTGCGGTAGCTGATATTAAGGACGCTTCCATCGGAGACGGAAGCCTGTACGTATTCTTTGTCGAAATTTGTCGAAGATTTAAAGCTGGTTACCTTTGCTGGTGAGCTTACATCCTGAAGTGCGGCATCCGCAAGGTCTGCAGGAATAATTGTCACCAGCATTACCGCCATAAGTGCAGTTGAAATGAATCTCAAAACCTTTTTTTTCATTATAATTCCCTTTCCTGGTATGATATTAAGTATAAATTGCATCCAGAGCAGTTCTCGCAGAAGAGTAGGCGAACTGAAGGTTGTATCCTCCGGAGTTGCCGTCGATATCCAGAACTTCTCCGATGAAGTAGAGTCCCTTATAAGTTTTGCTTTCCATGGTAGAAAGATTTACATCATCAAGGGCGATACCGCCGCTGGTGGCCATAGCTTCTCTGAAGCTTCCCACACCGCTTACGGAAAAAACTGCTGCCGCAAAAGCCCGGGCAGCTACTTCCATTTCACCGCCTGTCAGCGATGAAAGCTTTTTTTCACTAAGTCCCAGAGGTTCAAGAACCTTAGCGGAAAAACGCTTCGGCAGTCCGAATTTCTCAGCAAAAAATGAGGAAACAGTTTTATTGTTTCCGCGGAATACTTCCTTGATACTTGAAAGGACACTACTAACAGTATAAGGAAAAACGAAATTAATTTCAACCCCTGAACCGGTATTTATATATCTAGAATTATTTAGAATTAAAGGGCCGGAAAAGCTTCTGTGGGTGAGAAGAAGGTCACCTTCAGCCTCAAGGGATTTTGAGTTTTTATTGAAAATTTTCAGTCCTGCGTTTTTGAAGCTTATGCCGGAAAGTTCCTCGAAAGGATAGTTCTGTACATACATAGGGCTCAGAGAAGGGTGAAGTTCCGTTATTTTGAGTCCGAGATCGTTTTTAAGCACCTGAAGAAAAGTACCATCTGAGCCTGTGGTCGGGTAGGATGCGCCGCCTGTGGCTATTACAAGATTTGTGCAGGTGTAGGTGCTCTGTTTACGGTTTTTACCATTGCTTTCCGTACTGCCTATTGTTACCTCAAAACCCTCAGAAAGGGCCTTGACTGAGGTTACCGGTGAGTTTTTCATGATTGTAACGGAATTGGATGCTGCAGCTTCTAAAAGAGCCTTTTTTACATCACGGCTGTCCATGGATACAGGGAAAATTTTGCCGTCCTCTCTTTCGGAGCATGGCACTCCCAGGCTTTCCATAAACCTTACATATTCAAGGTTGTTGTGCTTGTAAAGACATGTTCGGATGCGACTGCCGTTTTTGCCGTAGCATAACAAAAACTCCTTGATGGAACCGGCATGGGTGAGATTGCAGTGCCCTGATCCGGCCATAAGAAGTTTGGTGCCGATTTTATCGGTCTTTTCCAGTATTAAGATGTCTCTGCCGGCAGAGGCAGGAGCCGCGGCCCCGAAAAAGAGGCCGGAAGCACCTGCGCCGACAACGATAGTTTTTTTATACATAAATCGATTTGCCTTCTGTTTTATTTGACATAACCTGCCTCGTTTAATAATTCCCGGACAGCAGGATGATAATCATTTACGACGAACCATATCTCAGCTTCTTTTTTTGCTTCATTTTTAGTGTCCTCATTGCGGAATAATATAGACACACTGCAGTACTTTTCACTCAGCATTTTCTCCTCAGCTGACCCATCTTCGCCTGATACGATGCGGTTGTAGATGTCGATGTAGTTACTATTATATACATCTTCGTCGTAGGCTTCAACGATTTTTTTAAGTTCATCAGGGTCGCTTACTATTACAGGCTCTGATCCATTGTCTATAGAAGCATAAGCATCATTATAAAGCTTTTCATCGATCTTGTCGGACAAAGCCAATGCCGCCCTGTAGTCAGGATCGGTGACTATGTCGTTAATGAGCTCTGCCGCCTTGTCATCCAGAGCGAACTGGAAGCTGCGTTTAAACTCTGTGCCGTTTTTATATTTAAATACGAACTGTACGGACTCTGCCAGCACCATGTCGTCTCCGTAGGTTTCGCCCTTTGTGGTATAGGAATTGAAGTAGTAATCGAATGGGTCAGCCTGTTCGTACAGTTCATTTTCAACCACATATTTATGAAGCTCATAAACCTTGTTTATCACTGACGGCGATGTAAGATTTCCAATGTCCGAAAGTCCACGGAAATGGCCGCTGGCAAAGGAGTCCATATCGTAGCCTGTAAACATATACTCGCAGTTTACCGATTCCACCTGGTCAAGCTTAGGCAGTCTCTTGGATATACCGGTGATGTCGAAAACGGTGAAGGCTGTGAAGAGGGCAGCGATTACCACATATATGGTCAGGGATTTAAGGTTTTTCATATTGAAAATCTTTACTGACCTTGCGATTACAACTTTGGTGATGAAGAAGGTTATCAGTGTACCTATCACCATACCTATGATGAGAAAGACCTTTGAATTATTCTTAAAGCTCTGGAAGAAGAACCCGAATACGGTCATTCCCACGAAAACCACCAGATAAGTGATGATTTCTTCAATAGGACGGAAAATCATGGAGTCGCCAACCTTTTCCAGTTTAGCCAGTCTGTATGAAGCTCCTCCTGCTGCAATGAAAACCAAGCCCATTACCAGATAGGTAAGTGTTGTCTTTGCTGTTACTATGGTTTCAATACCCGACGTAATCATCATGATCAGCGGGTTGAAGCAGCGCATCACATCGCTCACCCAGTCGGGAAGTGAAACAAAGCCTTTAATGTAGCTTTCACAGTAGGTAGAAACTATGAGCAGCAAAGCAGGCACTATGATAAAGAACAGTCCCGAAAGGAGCAGATGCATAGCCGAATTTCCTGTCAGGCTTCCCGCCAGAATGTACAGGCCGTAGAAAAAGGTCATCATGCCTATGGAGCTGGCCAGCCACTTCATCACAGCACCGAAGGTGTAGATGTTAATTGATACCGTATCAGGTGAGCCCATAACAAAAATACTATCTGCTGCAGTTTCGTATATGGTATGAATCAAGGTTTCCCTTATGAATACCAGATAGAGCAGGGCGGTAAGCACTACCGGAATGATGCACATGAGCCAGCCGGACAGAACATGGCTGTTAAAAAGCTTCGACCTGGAATAAGGATGAGCGTGCATGGCCAGTGCCTTGGCAGGCTTATGGAAAAAGCTCATCATCAGCATAGCCGCCACCAGCGGAATTCCCGCCATATAAATCGGGTAAATCACATTGTAGTTGTTAAGAGAATTGTTAACGTATCTTGCGATGGAACCCATGTCAGACAGATTGAGTATTATCGGGAAAATTCCTGCAAAGAAGTAAAGCAGAAAAGCCAGAGCAGGCACATACCAGCAGAGCTTGAAATTTTCCCTGATAAGAGCAGGCGATACGCTGAATATCCCTTTATTCCTCATTTGCAGCACCCCCTTCTTGATTATTCTGAGGCTGATAGCCTTCGAGTTTTTCTATGAAAATCTCCTCTACGGAGGCAGGCATCATTTCCAGAAGGTCACCCTCGAAAATCATTTTTCCTCCTGCGATAATGCCTATATAGTTGCACACATCCTCCATCTCTTTAGCGTTGTGGGATGATATGAGCACTGTCATCTCTCTGTCTGCCACATCTCCCATAATGTAGTGCCACAGCTTGCGGCGGACGATAGGATCCAGCCCGTCTACAGGTTCGTCGAGAATCAGGTAGTCGGGAACAGAAGCCATAGCCAGACAGAAGGCCGCCTGCTTTTTCATGCCCTTGGAAAATTTGCCGATATTGCCGGTCATCTTAAGACCGAAGTCTGCAGCCATTTCCTCAAAAAGCTGCTGATTCCATCTAGGATAAATTCTGGCGTAGTATTTTCCCATTTCCTTGAGGCTGTAGCCGCGGAAAAAGAAAAGCTCGTCGGGAATGTATGCCACCCTCTGTTTCAGAGCTTCATTATCCAGAACCTCCTGATTGTCGATGGTCACCGTTCCGCTGTCCTGCACCAGAAAACCGCAGAGATGTTTGATTATCGTTGTCTTTCCTGCGCCGTTAAGACCCATAAGCCCGTAGATGGCGCCTTTTGGCACAGTGAGTGAAAAGTCGTCCAGTGCCTTGAAGCCGTCAAAACTCTTTGACAGATGTTCAATCTTAATCATTTGATGTTCTCCTTTCTTCCATTATTTCCAGTGCGATTGCTTTAGATTCTTCGTAGGAAAGTCCCAGGAAAAGAAATTCCCTGAATGCCTCGTCGAAGGCTGCTTTAGCCTCTTCCAGCTCCCGGGCGTCAGCACGGATTTCGTTTCTGTCTGCCACAAAGGTCCCCACTCCGCTTGTGGTGTAGACATAGCCCTGACGCTCCAGTTCCCGGTATGCCTTCTGCACTGTGTTTGGATTGACCGTAATGGTCTTGGAAAGTTCTCTGACCGATGGCAGCTTTTCCCCTTGAGCCAGCCTTCCGGTCATAATCAACTCTTTAAGATTGTCAATTACCTGCTCGTATATGGACTTGCGGCTTTTTAAATCGAGTTGAAACATTTATGTTGATCCCCTTTCATAGATTGCGGCGGATTGCCGGGTCTCTCGTGTCGTCCCGTCTGCCACTTCTGTGCTAAGTGTACCATGCAACATAGTACACTGTCAACAGATTTTTTGAAAAGATGAGGAAACAGTCAGGAAAGGGTGCTTGCCACCGTGTATTTTAGGCAGCGTTTCCACCATTTTTGCCGATTTCGAGGATTTTGGTGGAAAATCTCCGGCAATGATCCTTTACCTGCGGAATGGGATAATATGTAAAATGTTGAAGTTTCAACGATCTGGCCACTTGCTTGTTTTCCTTGCAGCAGTCGAACCTCCGAAAAAGTCAAAAAAACTCCACCATTTTAGCATTTTTATGCGAAATTGGTGGAGTGTGATGTCTATGCTTTTTTAAATTCTTCAATTATTTCCGCTACAATTTTCTTCTGATTTTCAGAAAGACATAACCAGTTATCGAACATTTCTTTCTGCTCAGGTGAGAGCTGCACGAAATCCTCTTCTTCTGCAAAGAACTGGGAAAGGGTAATTCCAAAAGCATTGCAGATTGCCTCTAGCGTTGTAATCGACGGAACAGTATTTCTTCTGTATATGTTTGTGATGGTTGACGAGGAGAGCCCTGATTCAATTGAGAGCTTGTAATAGCTCCATCCCCTTTCTTTCATTATGTCATCAATGCGCTGTATAACGTCCATTTCATGTCACCTCCGGGTCCGTACAAACTAGTAGTATTCTCTATTAACAACATTTTAATGTTCTATTGAAAAGGAAAATAGCATTCAAATGTAAATTTATTATTGATCAAATGAATTATATGTGGTATACTTTTGAGCAAACATTAATGCTCAATTGAGATATAAATATAATTCAATTGAGGAAATCTGATTGGAGGGAGAGAAGATGAAAAAAATATTTGCAATCTTGATGATTGTGATGATGGTTGTGTGCTTCATGCCGTCCATGGCGTTTGCAGTGGATGGAACGAATGAAAACAGTGACAGCGGCATTGTGTTCACGAAAACAGCTGTACAGAACAATGACGGCAGCGTTGAAATCACACTGAAAGCATACACAACGAGTACGACAGTGACCAGCACCAGCAGCAAACCGGTGGATATGGTACTGGTTCTGGACCAGTCCGGGTCAATGAAGGAAAGTTTTGAAAATGTAACCAGACAAGCTGCAATGAAGACTGCTGTGAAAGATTTTGTCAACAATATCGACCCTAATGGTGGTCATAGAGTGTCTGTGGTGACATTTGGATCGGATGCTGCTACTTTAATTGAGTGGACGGACGCTGATGAAACAGGAAAGTCTAACCTTATTGACAAGATTGAAAAACTTCCGGAAAGTCCAAAGGGTGCAACGAATGTTGCCGCAGGTATGCATAATGCGGCATCCCTGCTGACGTCTGTGAAGGAAGGAAGCCAGAAGGTTGTTATCGTATTTACAGATGGCGTACCGACAACCAGCAATGAATTCAGCACAAGCGTAGCTGACAATGCAATTGAAGTTGCAAAAGGAATGAAAGATGCAGGTGCAAAGGTATATACCATAGGTATTTTCGATGGGGCCAATAAAGAGGAATTATATGGATCCGAATGGGCATATTTACTGTATCCTGATGTTCCTTGCACTGGAGATGAAGGAAGTTACTGGGGCGGTTCCTGGGCAGCTGATTTATTTGCAAGCAACGATTTTGCCTCTATTGACGTTGCTGCAGGAAATCGTTTCTTAAATTACATTTCAAGTAATTTCGCTGCAGAAAAAATTGGTATAGAGAGAGGTTCATACGATCCGAGCGGAACATTTGTTAGCGGAACAGGATATAAAATAACCAAGAACTTTGTCCGCACTGATAACAAGTACTATCTTACGGCAGATAATGCAGCCGGACTGAACGATGTATTTGAAAAGATTCAGTCTGATACCATGGTTCCTGCCATTGAACTGGATGCATCCACAGTAATCCGTGATGGAATTTCTGCTTACTTCAATGCACCGGCAGTAACTGACGTAAAGGTGTATACTGCTGCATACAATGGAACTTCATTTGACGAAACTTCTCTTGCTGACATTACTTCAGACGTAACGGCAGGTGTTTCTGCAGATAAGAAGGTTACTGTTACCGGCTTTAACTTTAACGATAATTATATCTCATCTGAGAAGCGTGAAAATGATTTCTACGGAAAAGAACTGATTATTAAGTTTACGGTTACTCCAGATTATGCTGCCATCGATAAGGCATTAGAAAACGGAAGTCTGACAAGAAATGCAGATGGTACGGATTATAAAGTACCGACAAATACTGACGCACAGATTCTGAAGGGAACCGAAGTTGTTGCTGCAGCAGATGGTCAATATGCTTCAATGCATGCAGTGACTTATCAGATCGCTGGTAAAAAGGCACCATATAAGGTTCAGCTTAGAGCAGCAGGGGCGCAAGTACAGAAAGAAGCTGATTTAGCGGCTCATACTGCATGGACATCTGAACAGATTGCGGCAACAGATATCAATACTTCAGGTTATTTCACCATGCAAAACCAGGATGTCCTCTTTACTTGCGAAAAAAATACGCCGGTTGTACCGGATAAACCGGAAGCCACTGACATCAATGGATTAACTGAAAAGGTTCAGGTTGAATGTGAGACCAAAACGACTGAACATGCAGTAAAACTGTATAATCTGACTGATTTCTCCATCAGTGGAGTACAGGAAACTGAAGGTAGATATTATGTAACGCTTACTGTACCGGCAGCCCCTTATGTTGCGAAATATGTGAAAGCATATGGAGAACACAAGCAGGTAGCTACAGATCCTGTAAGCAGAGAGCTAAAAGCAATCTTTGATGGTCAGAATTGGCGCATTAACAATGCCGATAAGATTGTGTTCCACGTAGAATGCTCGACGCAGGATTCAAACCCGGACAAGCCACCTGTGTATCCAACTCACTACTACACTATAAAGTGGAACAACTATGATAACACCAATCTGGAAACCGACTACTGTACTTATTACCAGATGCCGACTTACGACAGTGCAACACCTGTAAGACCGGCAGATGAAAAGTATACCTACGAATTCATCGGTTGGGATAAAGAAGTTGTTCGTGTAACAGGAGATGCTGTGTATACCGCTCAGTTCAAGGCCGTAGCAAAAGAACAGCCAAAGCCTGAAGACCCTGCAGATCCAACGAATCCTGACAAGCCAGGTAGACCGGACAAGCCTGCAAAGCCAGGCAAACCGGAAAAACCAGCAAAACCGGACAAGCCGGACACAGAGGTTCCGAAAACCGGAGACACTTCAGTTGATAATATGATTATAAACCTGTTCCTGCTGACTTCATCTGCACTGGCAGCAGCACTACTCTGGTACAGAAAATACGCCAGAAAATAGAACATGCATAGGGAGCCATTGGAAGGACAGCGCTTCGGAAAATGGATTGTTATATCCTTCGAAGGATGCTTTAATCATAAAAAATCAAGATATATCTGTCTTTGTACCGGATGTGGAAATATGCACAGTATAAGAGCTGATAAGCTGAAGGCAGGCAAAACTCTACAGTGTGCAGACTGTAGGCGTTCACAAATGAGAAATCATTAATTCAAATCATTGTTTCCTTTCCACAAAAGCATCCTTGGATTTAAAAATGGTCCAGGGATGCTTTTTTAGATATATTCTTTTAACATAATCGACTGCCGTCTTATTACGCGGCATTAGGTCGAAAGAACACTAACGGATGCTCCTTGACGGTGGACAGGCCCGGGTTTATCTTTTTTGTGTAGATCAATTTGGCAAAAGGGGTATCGCCAAATTGGTATTTATGCCAGGGAGAAAGGGGAACAAGGATTTGAGTGAGATTATTAAGGGGGGATAATTTTATGAAGAAATCTTTTGCAATCCTTATGATTGTAATGATGATGATGTGTTTTATGCCTACGGCGGCGTTTGGCGCAACGGCACAGGAATGGGATGTTTCAAAATCCAAGACTGCGACTAATTTGGATGAAAATTATGAGTCGCAAGTAACATTGTCATTGCCATCAGCAAGTTTTAGGCCATCAGTTGATGTTGTAATAGTTATTGATGTTTCCAGCAGCATGAAGGATAGTGACATTAATGAAGCAAAAGCTGCCGCATTGGCAATGTGTGATGAACTGGCATCTTATACGAATGTGGAAACGAAAATTGGTATTGTGACATTCGACCGGGTAGCGCACAGCCTTACAGATGGCATGGTATCCATATCGGATGCAAAGATGGCAGTTGATAGTATTAAAGCTTCATCCGATACAAATATGATGGCGGGGTTAATAGCCGGAAAGGCCATGCTTGACGCCGGTTCAGCTACTGATAAATACTTGGTTCTAATGAGCGATGGCATTCCAATTTACTGGGTGGATGAAGAAGGGAATCCTGCCTGCAAAGTATTAGAAAGGTATAGCAGAGATGGAGAGACTTTAATTGAGTCTACGATTGCACCGTCTGAACCGGAAGGTTCCAGAAATGATGTCAGTGCAATCATACCCGTAGATACACTGCTTGCAGCTTCAGATTGGAGCACAGATAGCGATACTTGGGCACAGATTTCAGACACGGGAGTTACTATAGAAAATGGATATAAGTATACAAATATTCAAAAGTGCACATATTTAACCGCGAAATATCTAAAAAATAATATTATTGGAAAATATAATTTAAAGATGGTGGC
>CALZOZ010000025.1 GCA_945828095.1 uncultured Clostridia bacterium | reverse complement strand
GAGATTCCTCTACGTCTCGTGGGCTCGGAGATGTGTATAAGAGACAGAGCCGGAATTATATTCGTAATATTCCTTTTAGTATCTTTATTGTCGCTTGTGCCTTTTCAGTCTTTGCCCCGGACTCCATGTGAGATAAAGACACCTGTAGTTTTGACCTGCGACAGCGTCTGGTATGTAAGGCAGACTAAGCACTATCAAGATAACACTCCGGTTTTAGGTGATGAGGTTCAATGGATCATAGAGATTCCCCTCACATATATCCAAAACCTCGATGACGAAAGATGCGTTCAGGAGGGAAGATTCGTGAATGATGGCAGGTTCAGCTGGGAGTGTGATACGGCTCCCGGTGATTTACCCATGTTTTATCTTGGTAAAAATACTTGCTACGGAAGAGAAATTTTTATCGGTAATTATGCCATAAGAAAACAGACGGTCATATGTTACGTTCCGAAAGAATGCTCAATCAATGAGGTGAAGGATATGGTGGTCAGGGAGATCGAGCTCAACTTCGGGGAGGAAAGTGACAATGTTAAGGTTTTCGTTGGAGAGTGTCATTTGACATTTGATGATGCAGAAAGACATAATGGACTCAGGCAGGATTTTAAAAATACAGTGACTTCTCAGCAACTCCACGAGATTTTGGAGCGAAATGACTATGGGAAAGATGCCGGCCTGAAGTTTATGGATACAAAACAGCTTACAGATTATTTGGTGAGTTTGAAGTAGATGTTAAATTGAAGGAGGAGAGCTGATGTTCTGCCTTTAAGAACATCATTTGAGGAGAAATGAAAAGAAAAAAGCTAATTTTAGTTTCAGTAATTTTGGTATTATGTCTGTTGATGACGAGCTGCTCAAGTAGGAATATCGAATGGGATGATAAAGAGGTCAATAAAAGCCAAGGAGGCATTTCTTTGCCTTGTGAGGACGAGTATATTGTTGATATAAAGGCTGATGAAGAGAAGCTAATGCTCTCAACTATAAATGTTGCCGAGGATTTTTCCACTTCAACTGCGGCAGTTTGGGAGTCTGCAGATGAAGGATATCATTGGAAGAAAGTATTTGAGGAGCAATTTGTTTCGGACGATGCGGGTGAAATTTACATAAATGCGGAGATACATTTTGTCGAACAGGGAGGTATTCTTCAAATATTTCAGTGGCCAAAGGATAATACGAAGGCAGACTACAGTAAAATATATTATTTAAATGATTTTGAAAATGGATCAATGGAAGAAGTTAAAACAGATTACGACATGAAGAATCTGGGAAACACCTACTTCCTTAGCGCAGACAATCTATATGGGTGGGATTTCATGAGCGGCGAATTGCTATGTCTGGATCTGAAGAAAGGGACTGTACAGAGAACGCAGCTTGATGATGTGGACATGATCCTTGATGTTGTGTTTAATGGGCCGTCTGCTTATATAACCTATTTATCAAGTGCGAATGTGTACACAGGAATAAAATATGATGTCTTGGAACAAAAGGCAAAGGACGCACTATTATTTGAGGCAATGATTGAAGAATTTGGGAAAAAAGGCTATAACATGGTCACCGGAGTAAGGTTTTATCCCTGCATAAAAGAGGATAAAGAAATATACCGCTATATTTGTTCTGATGGCGTTTTTGAATTTGATGATTATGGAAGTAAAAAAATTAGTTCAAGAGTGCCATGGAGCAGAAATGAAGAGGTGGACTTTAGAAAGGCTGATGTGATCAGCGATGAAAAGATTTGGATATATTACACCGGTTTAAATGAGAACAACAAGTATATGAAAATTGACAGAATTGATTTAGAAGAGAATGAATATTAAATGGCGAGACGAGGTGAGGAGCATATGAAAAAAATATTTGCACTTTTTTTGATGATGGTGCTTGTACTATCAGGTTCGGGCTGTGCCGGCGATTCGTCTAAGATAAAAGGTGGGGAAAACGAACTGAGTATATATATGCTGAATGACAGTCAGACCGTCAGAAAAGCCATAGCATGCTATGCGGCAACGAAGCCGGATATGAAAATAAATATTGAGGTTGGTGTACCGGATTACGATACAACGGTTTCGGATGCGCTGAAGAAGCTCAACACAAGGCTGCTATCGGAAAACGGACCGGATATTATCGTAATGGATGATATCAAAGCAGAATCATATATTGAGTCCGGGCAGCTTTTGGAGCTGTCAAACATTGTGGATACTACAGAAAATCTGGCTTCTGGCGTAGCAGAAAATGCTAAATACGACGGAAAGGTGTACACCCTTCCTCTTTCCGTAACACTGATAGCGAACATCAGCCAGACGGGTGCTTCCATTGATTTTTCTTCGCTAGGAAAGTTTAATGAAAGCATAAAGGCAGGGAATGCTGTGGTTGGGAGTTTTGACCGACAGGCTGCGCTGTGGTACAGAACCCGGATAGAACCGAAACTTTTACACGAGAACGAGATTACAGAGAAGGAATTGAAGACTTTTTATCAGGATCTATATGATCATATGGGTATGATATTTGGAGATGATGAAGAGAGCAGATTTGCATCGTTTCAGCAAATCAACCTGAAAGCTCTTGCCGGGCTATCCGTACCGTATGTTTTCTTCGGGAAAATCGGGGCTGCCAAAGAGTATATTGACACCTTATCATATTTACAGATGCTCTGCTCCATGAAAGAGGAGAAGGGTCTCGACTTCAACTTTTGCCAGTGGCAGGGTGAAACAATGTATATTCCGATGAACAGTATGGCAATAAGTGCCAAAAGCCATAATCGTGAAGAAGCTGCTGCGCTGATAAAATACCTTATTTCTGAAGAAGGACAGCAGCAGATTACGGAAAGTACGGACTGTATTCCGGTGAACAACAAGGTTCTGCGGTCAGCAATGGAGAATGCCGGAAAATCAGAACATGTGATTGGGGAAGCAGGCCCCTATGTGATAAACCCGTTTACAAAAGGAGACATTGATCAAATATTCAATCTACTTAATGAAAATAGTTACAGTGTGACCACAGATGGTATTTTAATGGAAATCATTATGCAGGGCGCACAGGATTATCTGAACGGAGACATTTCTCTTGATGCTGCGACGGCGCAGACACTGAAAAAGGTGGGGATCTATTTTGCGGAATAATAGGAGCGGATATTTATTTATTCTGTTAAGTCTGGCAGGCGTGAGCGTTTTTTTGATGCTGCCGTATTTGGATATATTACTGAAATCGTTTTCCACGGGGAATGAGGGTGTATCTATAGGACTGGATAACTTTAAACAGATACTTCAAAATGAGGCGTTTCGAATCGCAACAAAAAATACCGTGCGTTTTATCGCAGTATGTATACCTCTGCTGCTCATATTATCTCTGGCGATTTCGATCTACATCTATGAGAATCCAAAGCTGGGCAGTATGGTCAAAACGAGTTTTTTGATCCCCATGGCGATTCCTGTTACATCAGTGGTTTTGATGTGGCGATTTCTATTTGATGACAACGGCATTTTGAACGGGATTCTATGCAGCCTGGGCTTCAACACAGTGAGCTGGATGAACGGAAGTGCGGCATTCTGGATTCTTGTGGGCAGCTACATATGGAAAAATCTCGGATACAATATAATATTGTGGCTGGCGGCCTTGGCCACCATAGATCCTCAGGTGCAATCGGCGGCGAAGCTGGACGGCGCCAGCGGATTTCAACGGCTGTTTCGGATCACGCTGCCATCTGTCAAAAATGGGACTTTTATAGTAGTTGTCCTTGCGATACTCAATTCATTCAAGGTGTTCAGAGAGGCATATTTGGTCGCGGGTGATTATCCTCATGACAGTATTTATTTGACCCAGCATTTGTTTAACAACTGGTTTAGAGAACTCGAACTGAATAAACTGGCTGCTGGCGCTGTGCTCGACTCCGTTATTCTGATTATACTCATTTTGGTTTTGCAGAAATGCTGGAAAAAAGGGGGAACGAAATTATGAAAAGTAAAGCAGGGCTTATGTGTGTTTCCTTCTTTGCGTTCATTGTGCTTTATCCGGCACTGTTTATTCTCATAGGCTCTCTGATGGGCGAGGAGGAACTGGCAAGCAATTTAGCCGGAATTTTAGATAAAAGCGTTGACGATTATGTGTCATGGTCATTGATTCCCAAAGAATGTTCCATAGAGTCATATAGACAGATCATGCTGTTTGAGCCGGGATTCTTTGTGCTTTTTTGGAATACCGTAAAAATATGTATAGGAGTTATTATAGGGCAGCTGCTGATTGCGGTTCCGGCTGCATGGGGGTTCGCCATGTATGATTTTCCTTTAAAGAAGGTCCTGTTTATGCTGTACATCATTTTTATGATGCTGCCGTTTCAGGTACTTATGTTGCCAGAATATCTGGTACTTTCAAGACTTGGACTGCTCGATACTTTGTGGTCTGTAATACTGCCGGGCGCTTTCTCGACATTTCCGGTGTTTATTATTTACAATTTCTTCAAAGGAATCCCAGAGGAGGAGGTTGAGGCGGCGCGCCTTGATGGAGCAGGAGAGTTCAGGATTTTTTTCAGCATCGGAATACCTGCAGGAAGATCAGGCATTGCGGCAGCGATGATTTTGCAATTTCTTGAATATTGGAATATCGTTGAACAGCCGATGATCTTCATTGACAGTGAGGAAAAACTGCCCCTCTCGTTATATTTGCCAAATATGAACCTAGAGAATGCGGGTATCGCCTTTGCTGCAGCGTTTTTATCGTTGATTCCGTCGGTTCTGATCTTTCGGTTGGGACAAGAATCATTGGAATCCGGGATTACAGCTACGACCATCAAGAGGTAGAGGAAAAAATGGAAAAGAAGATTTTGACGAGCATGCTCCTGCTATTTTTTATTGTGATGATTGTTTTCACTTTTGTTTCGCGACATACAGCTATCGCGCTTTTACCTGAAGTGACGACCGTAAACTTAAACGAAGACGGTTGGCTTGCTGAAAACGCTGTCATGGAAGACGATGTAGGAGCATATTATGTTTTCCTGTTGACAGAAGGGGAAAGCATTTTGGGGAGAACTTCTGTTGTGAGTAAGCTGCCGGTAGTGATAGAAGAAAAAAGCGAGGGCATGGTAAAGCTGAAAGAAATTTCACAATATTCAACGTTTGAATTTGTGGCTGGTGTTTCAGAGGAGCTTTCTGATGGCGACAGAGTAAGGAGAGAATGAAGTGGCAGAACTAAAAATAACAAACCTGTGCAAAACATATGAAGGAACCGTTGATGCTGTGAAGGATTTTAATCTTGAGGCGAAGGACGGGGAGTTTATCGTGATCGTAGGTCCCTCCGGCTGTGGAAAGTCAACGACGCTGCGAATGATTGCGGGACTGGAACAGCCGTCGGCTGGAAGTATTTTGCTGGACGGTACGTCGATTGATCACCTGCCGCCGCAAAAGAGGGATATGGCGATGATTTTTCAGAATTACGCGCTATATGAAAATATGACGGCATTTGAGAATATGGCGTTCCCGTTAAAAGTGAGAGGCGTAAAAAAGGCGGAGATCGCGTCGAAAGTAACCGCGGTGGCGGAAACACTGAAAATATCAGAATTGTTAAATCGAAGACCGGGGGCGCTTTCTGGAGGAGAAAAACAAAGAGTCGCCATGGGACGAGCCATCGTCCGGCAGCCGAAGCTTTTTCTGATGGATGAGCCGCTTTCTAATCTGGACGCAAAGATGCGGCTTGCACTGAGAGAAGAAATCAGGCAACTGCAAAGGAGGACCGGGGTCACAACAATCTATGTGACCCATGATCAGGGGGAAGCCATGGCGTTGGCGGACAGAGTGGTTGTCATGGATCAGGGGAGAATACGGCAGATAGGAACACCGAGGGAACTATACAGCAATCCGGGAGATCCTTTTGTGGCATCATTCTTTGGTAACCTGCCGATGAATCTATGGGAAGACGGTGATATGATTTGCGGAGTCAGGCCCGAGGATATCTCCCTTTCAAAATCTTTCGTGCAGGACTGGGAAAAGGCAACGCTGCTGACCGGATACTTTAATGGCATGCAGTGGATTGGGGAAGTCCGGTGTAAAGAGGGCAGGTTTACCGTTTGCGCAGACTGGGAAATGAAGCAGGAACAGACAATTTATATGCACTGCCCGGAGGATAAAATTCACCGCTGGCAGCAGAAGTGATAATGTAAGGAATAGTAAAGTGAAAAGAAAGTTTATCCTGTTGATATGAAAGCGTTGTCATACAGTGCAATACCACCTTTTGCGCTATGATTTCATAGTAATCTGTGCATACCTGAAAGACGGCATGTATTCTTATTATCTCCTGCGTCTGGAATAAGTAACTTATCCTATGACATGTATTGACTGGAGGATTTTGAACTGTTATCTGTCAAGTAGATGGCTAAAATATATAAAAATTATAACTATATTATGTATTGATAATTTTTTAGTGGTACGAGCAGGTAGATAGCTATATGAGATAAACGATGTTTGATTGTCAACTCCACCATTTTTACAAAAACTGCCGAAATAGTGGAGTTTTTTGATGTTCCTACTGTAAAATTAAATAAACGAGAAAAGTCAACCCTTTGACCTCTGGAACTATTGATTTTTTGAAGGTGAAGGTTGACACATCATCGAAATGGGAATGATTACGGCATATAATTGTCAACCCTTGGTGTGCTGAAACCGTTGAAAAATGATACCTTAAGGTTGACAAATTTGAAATAAATGGAAGGGTTTTCATACAAAAGTGCAAAAAACAGCAGGTGTATGACCTGACCTGTCAACCTTTCGCATCTAAGATCCATTGAAAAAAGGAAGTCTAAGGTTGACTTTTCCCTGACTTTAATAAATGTAAAACAATTTCCCGCCTTTACAATCAGCCCTAAGGATGTTACAATGGACGAGATGGGTGGCATTCCTCGCAGAGGAAGCGATACCGTTGAATAATAGCTTTATAAGGCACGGCCATAGATTGCGTCACACTTGCGAAAGGGAGGTGGCAGCATGAAAACAGGCATTATCGGAGCAGGAAAGGTTGGCTTTACTCTGGGAAAGTTTTTTTCTCAGAGAGGCATCAAGATTACCGGCTACTATAGCCGGAACCCGGAAAGCGCCCGCCAGGCCGCGGCGTTTACTGATTCTTCATTTTATGATAACTTAGAGAAACTCATTGAAGACAGCGACGCAATTTTTATAACCGTTCCCGACAGAGCGATTACAGAGGTATATCGGCAGATAAGCCGGTATGAAATCAACGATAAGTACATATGCCATTGCAGCGGCGCTATGTCGTCAGGGGATGCTTTCCCGGGCATTGAGAAGACCGGAGCACATGGCTTTTCCATCCATCCGCTTTTCCCAATAAGCAGCAAATATGAGGCTTACAGGGAATTATCGGATGCTTTTTTTTGCCTTGAGGGCGAGGCGGAGTATCTGCCGGAATTTGAAGATATGCTTGGGAAATTGGGATGCAGAACTCAGCGCATAGAGGCAAAGAGCAAAATTCTTTATCATGCAGCTTGCGCTATGGCCAGCAACCTGGTCTGCGGTCTTGTCCAGCAGAGTCAGGATCTGCTTACAGTCTGCGGATTTTCGCCGGAGCAGGCAGCAGAAGCTCTTAAACCGCTGATAAGCAGCAATGTGAAGCATATCCTGGAGGACGGTGCTATAGCAGCACTTACAGGACCGGCAGAGCGCTGCGATGTGCAGACAGTAAAAAAGCACCTTGACAGTCTGCCGTCTGCAGACACAAGAGAGCTTTACAGACTTCTCAGCATGCGTCTTGCGAAAATGGCAGAAACAAAGAATCCTCAAAGGGACTATGAGCCCCTGAGAGAAGTACTTTTACCAACTGAAGGGAGATAATAATCGTGAAAACTACAGCGAAAACCTTTTTAGAAATGAAGCAGCAGGGACAGCGTATTGCTGAAATCACCTGCTATGACTATACTACAGCCAAGCTTATAGAGGCTTCCGGAATCAATGCCATTCTGGTGGGAGATTCCCTTGGAAACACCATGCTTGGATATCCTGACACACTTTCTGTTACCATGGAGGACATGATTCACCACAGCAGAGCCGTATCAAGAGCCTGCAGCAACACCATGGTTATAATGGATATGCCTTTCATGTCCTATCAGGCATCGGTTTATGAAGCAGTCACCAACGCCGGCAGACTTATGAAGGAAGGCCGCGGAAATGCTGTGAAGCTGGAGGGCGGTGCAGCTGTAAAGGAGCAGATAAAGGCTATCGTAGATGCTGGAATTCCGGTGCAGGCACATATCGGCATGACACCGCAGTCTGTTAACGCTTTCGGCGGATTCAAGGTACAGGGAAAGGGCGAAGAAGCAGCCAAAAAGCTTCTGGAAGATGCATATGCCGTACAGGAAGCAGGAGCTTTCTCCGTAGTCCTTGAGTGCACTCCGCCTAAGCTTTCGGAGCTTATTTCAAAGAAGCTTACCATTCCTACAATAGGCATCGGAGCCGGTGCAGGCTGTGACGGACAGGTTCTCGTGTACCAGGACATGCTGGGAATGAACATGGATTTTGTGCCTAAATTTGTGAAGAAATTTGCCAATGTGGGCGAAATTATGATGGGGGCTTTTGCTGAATACATGAAAGAGGTTCAGGAAGGCACTTTCCCTGAAGAAGTTCATTCCTATGTCAAGTCAGACTGCAGCGACGAGTTCCTCAAAAAACTAGAGGCAGAGCTATAGAAGCTCTGCCATATAAAGAGGAAGATGTATTATGCCATCTTTCTCCATAACATCTTTTGTGTAAAGAATATAAGGATTTCCTACGGTCGCAGAAAAGCGTTTTTTGAACTTATCAAGGGAGGAATGAGAGCGGTAGTTGCCGGATTTAACCTCTACAGGAGAGATTTTTTTACCGTCTGAAATTAAAAAATCGATTTCCATATGGTTCTCACGATGGCTGCTGTCCGAACGGGAATAAAAATACAGTCGTTCCCTATGAAGTCGCAGCATCTGGGCTGCAATATTTTCCGTTATCATTCCTTCATTGACATTGACTTTATCAAAAAGAATGGCACGATACAGTTCGTTATCGGTGAATTTTCCATCCTTGAATGCGTGGGTAACTAAAAGGCCGGTATCAGCCATATAGCATTTTTGTGTAGTGGTATCAGAACTTAAAGCCAGACCTATATTAGGATCTGTGGCATTAAAGCAGGCGTTTACAATCATTGATTCGTTGAGCCATATGAACGAATCCTCATAGGATCTGAATCTGGCATGAGGGTCCAATGATGAAAGCCTGTATTTTTTTTCTTTTTTGGAAAGCTGGCCGGGTATGTTGTCAAAGACAGCAAAAACCTTATCCTCGTAGTTTTCGGCAAATTTGCTCACATCATCGCGGTAGAGCTTCAGAATTCTCCTTTTAGCCACATCGGATGCTTCAAAGTCACGTTTGTCTATATATGCCAGGACGGATTGAGGCATGCCGCCTACAAGCATATATTGTCTGAAGTCATTCATAATCTTGCGATGGAGGGGCTGACCCAAGGGGGTTCTTGTTGAAAAGCATTGTCTGATGAGCGGATAAGTGACAATATCACCCAAAGCCCATAAAAACTCTTCGAAATCTAAAGGGAACATTTCCAGGTGGTCTTCCTCAGAAGGTATTATTATATCTTTCACATTTTTTTTGAGACGAATGAGGGAGCCTGTTTCAAGAAAATCATATCTACCATCTTTTACCAGATACTTAATAAGCTGCCGGGCTCGAGGAAATTGCTGGACTTCATCAAAAATGATCAGTGAATCCCTTTCGTAGAGAGGAGTCGAGTAGAATACCGACAGCTTGGAAAAAAACAGATCCAGATTTGCACTGTCATTGAGGAACAGGTCAAGGACATCTTGAGGAGCATTTCCAAAATCAATTAAGATATAGCTTTTGTATTCTGTTTTTGCAAACTCTTCTGCAATATAACTCTTGCCTACGCGGCGAGCTCCATCAATCATCAGAGCCGTAGCACCCTGACTATTTTCTTTCCAACGGATGAGGTCATCATATATTTTTCTCTTTAATTTCACAAAATCACCTCCCAATGTATAAAACCTATTATATGTTAACATAAAAATCACGAAAAAGCAAGCTATATAAATATAAATTTGCACGAAAAAGCAAGTTAAATGAAGTCGAATTTACACGAAAATGCAGATAATTTGCCTTGACAATGAGGTGCAAAACTTGGTATAATAACGGCATAAGAACGGCTTTTTGTGACTGACGGAAATGCGGAGAACCGCAAGGAAGCAAGAAGCGTAGATTGCCGACCGTCTGGGCGTATTTGTTCCTTGCATTTAAGGTACGAATATGCCCTTTTATATTTCAAAAAATGGAGGAAAAGATGAGAAAGATTGGATTAGTAATGGGATCTGACAGCGACCTTCCGGTAGTGGAAAAGGCTATTGATACCCTCAAGGAATACGGAGTGCCTTTTGAGGTGCATGTGTATTCAGCTCACAGAACACCTGTGCCGGCAGCAGACTTTGCCAAGAATGCCAGAGAAGCAGGTTTTGGAGCTATTATCGCCTTTGCAGGAAAGGCAGCCCACCTGGCAGGAGCTATTGCGGCTAACACAACACTGCCTGTAGTTGGAGTACCTGTAAAATCATCGAATTTAGACGGCATTGATGCCCTTCTGTCCACTGTACAGATGCCTTCAGGAATACCTGTAGCTACAGTTGCCATAGACGGAGCAGTCAATGCCGCTTTGCTTTGTATACAGATGCTGGCTATAGAGGATGGAGAACTGGCAGCACGCCTCACAGAAAAGAGAAAAGAGGCGGAAGAAACAGTTCTGGCAAAGAACCGCAAAATTGAAGAACAGTTTAATAAATAAGTTAATTCTTAAATTTAAATAAACATCAACATAATTAAAAAGATAAAGGAGCTAAAAAAATGGAAAAGACACTTGTTTACACCGGAAAAACCAAAAACGTATTTGCACTTGACAACGGAAACTACCTCTTAAAGTTCAAGGATGACTGCACCGGCAAGGACGGCGTATTCGATCCGGGCGAAAATTCAGTAGGCCTTACTATCGACGGTGTAGGTGATGTTAACCTCCGTATGTCGATTTATTTCTTTGAAAAAGTAAACGCTGCAGGAATCAAGACTCACTATGTAAATGCAGACCTTGAAAACACCACTATGGAAGTTCTTCCTGCAAAGGTTTTCGGACATGGACTTGAAGTTATCTGCCGTCACAAAGCAGTAGGAAGCTTCTACCGCCGTTACAATGAATACATTGAAGAGGGAGCAGACCTTCCTGCATATGTAGAAACTACATTCAAGAACGATGAACTGGGAGATCCGCTGGTAACTAAGGATGGACTTATCGCTTTAGGCGTTATGACAGCACAGCAGTACGATGACATCAAGGTTATGACTCAGCAGATCACACAGATCGTAGCAGATGACCTTAAGGAAAAAGGCCTTGTTCTTTACGACATCAAGTTTGAATTCGGATACGATGCTGACGGCAAGGTAATGCTCATTGATGAAATCGCTTCCGGAAACATGCGTGTATACAAGGATGGTAAATATATCGATCCAATGACTCTGTCAGAACTTTTCTTCGCAAAATAATGCGAGTCGAGAAAAATAAACAAAACAGGAGGAAACAATGGGAGGATTTTTTGGTGCAGCACTAAAGAGTGACTGTATGGTCGATGTGTTCTTTGGCGTGGACTACCATTCACACCTTGGAACCCGACGCGGCGGCCTGGCCGCTTTCGACGATAAAATCGGCCTGCAAAGAGAAATTCACAACATAGAGAATTCACCCTTTCGTACAAAATTTGAAAATATATTTAATGAGATGTGGGGCAGGTCTGCCATCGGCTGCATAAGTGACTCAGACCCTCAGCCTCTGCTCATACGCTCAAGTCTTGGAACCTATGCTATCTGCATAATTGGACGCATCAACAACTCAGATGAGCTGATTGACAATTACCTTTCATATAGCGGAGGACATTTTGACTCCATGACAGGAGGCAGAATCAACTCAACCGAGCTTGTAGCAGCACTCATAAACCAGAAAAGCAACTTTGTTGAGGGCATTAAGTTTGCCCAGCATCAGATTGAAGGTTCAGCATCTATTCTCATTCTGAAAGACGACGGCAGCATTATAGCGGCTCGAGACAGACTGGGACGCATTCCGGTACTCATCGGGAAAGGTGAAGATGGACACTGTGTGTCCTTCGAATCCTTTGCGTACAAGAAACTTGGCTATGCTGATGAAAAAGAACTGGGTCCTGGAGAAATAGTTGAAATTACAGCAGAAGGGTTAACCCAGCTTGCCGAGCCTGAGAAGGAAATGAAAATCTGCTCATTCTTATGGTCATACTACGGATATCCTACATCAAACTATGAGGGTATCAATGTTGAAACTATGCGCTACCGCAACGGTGAAATCATGGCTCGCCATGACATGGAAGTAAAGAATGCAGAAGGTCTGGATTATGTAGGGGGAGTACCTGATTCAGGAACACCTCATGCCATCGGATATGCAAACGAAAGCGGCGTGCCTTTTGCGAGACCTTTCATCAAATATACCCCGACCTGGCCGAGAAGCTTTATGCCTACCAACCAGAAGGAGCGTGACAAGGTGGCAAAAATGAAGCAGATACCTGTTCATGAGCTCATTGAAGGCAAGAACCTGCTCTTTGTAGACGACTCCATCGTACGCGGCACTCAGCTCAGGGAGACCGTCGAGTTCCTTTATGACAACGGCGCCAAGGCTGTTCACATGCGTTCAGCTTGTCCGCCGATTATGTACGGATGCAAGTATCTGAACTTCTCCAGCAGCAAGAGTGAGATGGAGCTGCTTTCCAGAAAGGTGATTATGGAACTGGAAGGTGAGGAGGGTATGAACCATCTTGACGAGTACAGCGATACTCACACCGAGAGAGGACAGGCTCTCAGAAAAGCAATTGCAGAAAACTTTAATTTCGCATCATTAGAATTCCAGTCTCTCGAAGGACTGATTGAAGCAATCGGAATGGAGCCGTGCAAGCTCTGCACCTATTGCTGGAACGGAAAGGAATAAGTGTTATGAACAATAAATCAAAATCAGACAGCTACGCTGCAGCGGGCGTTGATATTACAGCAGGCTACAGAGCCGTTGAGCTGATGAAAGAACATATTGCAAAGACCATGACTCAAGGTGTCTGCTCTGATGTAGGCGGCTTCGGCGGCCTTTTCGAGCTTGACATTACAGGAATGACCCGTCCTGTTCTGGTAAGCGGAACCGATGGTGTGGGAACAAAGCTTAAACTTGCTTTCCTTCTGGACAAGCATGATACAGTTGGTATCGACTGCGTGGCTATGTGCGTAAACGACATAATTTGCGTAGGTGCTAAGCCTCTGTTCTTCCTTGACTACATAGCATGCGGCAAGAATGTACCGGAAAAAATCGCTCAGATTGTAAAGGGCGTTGCAGAAGGCTGCGTACAGTCAGGAGCGGCTCTTATCGGAGGCGAAACTGCCGAAATGCCGGGATTCTACCCTGCAGACGAGTACGATCTGGCAGGCTACAGCACAGGCGTAGTTGACAAATCAAAGATTATAGACAATAAGACTATGAAGGCAGGAGATGTTGTTATCGCTCTTCCTTCCAGCGGCGTTCACTCCAACGGATTTTCACTGGTTCGTAAAGTTTTCGATGTGGAAAACAGCGACATCACAAGCCCAGTAGCTGAGCTTGGCGGAAAATCCATCGGTGAGACACTGCTTACACCTACTAAAATATATGTAAAGCCTGTTCTGGCACTTCTGGAGGAAGTAAAGGTTAAGGGTATTTCCCATATCACCGGAGGCGGCTTCTACGAAAATATTCCTAGAAGTATTCCTGACGGACTGGGAGCAAGAATCAGCAGAGATGCTGTAAGAGTTCTGCCGATTTTCGACCTTATTGCAAAGACAGGAAACATCAGCGAGCACGACATGTTCAACACCTTCAATATGGGCGTTGGCATGAGCATCGTTGTTGCAGCTGAAGATGCCGGAAAGGCTCTTGAGATTCTCAGAGCCCACGGAGAGGACGCATACCTTATAGGTGAAATCGTTGAATCTGAGGAAAAGGTGACCATATGCTAGGAAAGGCACGAATAGCCGTGCTGGTTTCAGGCGGCGGAACCAATCTTCAGGCACTAATAGATGCCCAGAATAAAGGAATAATCAAAAGCGGTGAAATTGTTCTGGTAATTTCCAACAAGGCAGGTGCCTATGCTCTCGAGAGAGCTGCAAAAGCCGGAATCAAGGCTGAGACTGTTCTCCGCAGGGAAGCCGGCTCACAGGAAGCCTTTGAAGAAAGACTCAATGAACTCCTTACCGAAAACAAAATTGACCTGATTGTAATGGCAGGCTTTATGAGCATATTGAGCGGCAGCTTTACTGCTCGCTATCCGGACAGAATTATCAACATCCATCCGTCACTTATTCCGTCTTTCTGCGGAAAGGGCTTTTATGGTCTTCATGTTCATGAAGCAGCTATGGAGTACGGTGTAAAGGTTACAGGCGCCACGGTGCATTTTGTAAACGAAATTCCTGACGGCGGACGGATTATCAAGCAGAAAGCTGTTGAGATTCTGGATGGTGATACTCCTGAGGTGCTGCAGAAGCGTGTTATGGAGCAGGCCGAATGGATTATACTTCCTGAAGCGACAGAGGAAATCTGCGCAGAAATCGTGAGAGGTAGATAGATAATGAATATATATGAAACAAAAACAGTAAGTCAGCTGCTTTCAGGAAATTCCTACCCGGGAAGAGGCGTGATTATGGGCAAGTCTCCTTTGGGAAAGGCTGTAATCGGCTATTTCATCATGGGCAGAAGCGAAAACAGCAGAAACAGAATTTTCGAGGAAGACGAGAAGGAAAATGTATATACCAAGCCATTTGACGAATCTAAAGTAGAGGACCCATCTCTCATAATATACAGGGCTATCGCACAGTATGAAGATAAAATCGTGGTAACTAACGGCGATCAGACAGATACCATCGTAGATGGACTTGCAGCAGGAAAGACTGCGAGAGAGGCTCTCTTTACCAGAGAATTCGAACCGGATGCGCCTAACTTTACTCCTAGAATCAGCGGAGTCTTAACCAAGAATGGTACTGACTTCGGTTACGAGATGAGTATTCTCAAGAGTGCAGACGCAGAAGGAACAGGCTGCAACAGATTTTTCTATGACTACAAGGCAGTGGAAGGTGTCGGACATCTTATTCACACTTATGAGGAAAACGGTTCACCTCTTCCGACTTTCCAGGGCGAGCCAAGAAGAATTGAAATCCCTGAGTCCATAGATGACTTCTTCGAAGAACTCTGGGGAAGCTTAAACGAGGACAACAGAATTTCACTTTATGTGGAGTATTTCGACCTTGAAAACGATGAAAGCGAATCAATAATGATAAATGACAATGAAACGAGGCAGTTTAATGAAGGAATATGAACTTAAATACGGTTGTAATCCTAATCAGAAGCCTGCAAAGATCTTCATGGAGGACGGAAAGGATATTCCGCTGGAGATTCTTAACGGACGCCCGGGATATATCAACCTTTTAGATGCTCTTAACAGCTGGCAGCTGGTTAAGGAAATTAAGGAAGCACTGGGGATGTGCGCAGCAACTTCCTTTAAACATGTAAGCCCTACCTCTGCGGCTGTTGGAAATCCCATGAGCCCTGAGCTTAAAAAGGCAATCTTTGTAGACGATATTGAGGGAATCGATGAGTCACCTATAGCTACTGCTTATGCAAGAGCAAGGGGAACTGACCGCATGAGCTCCTTTGGAGACTGGATTGCACTTTCTGACAAATGCGATGTAACATGTGCAAAGCTTATTGCCAGAGAGGTTTCTGACGGTGTCATCGCACCGGATTACGAACCGGAGGCACTGGAAATTCTCAAGGCAAAGAAGAAAGGTGCATACAATATTATAAAAATCGATCCTGATTATGTGCCGGCAGAAGCTGAGCACAAGCAGGTTTACGGTATTACCTTCGAGCAGGGCAGAAACAATCTTAAAATCAATGAAGAGCTCCTTAAGGAGATTGTAACTGAAAATAAAGAGCTTCCTGACGAGGCTAAGCGCGACCTTATCATAGCACTCATCACTCTCAAGTATACTCAATCAAACTCAGTATGCTTTGCTGAGGACGGACAGGCTATCGGTGTAGGCGCAGGTCAGCAGTCAAGAATTCACTGCACCAGACTGGCAGGAGAAAAGGCTGATAAGTGGCATCTCCGTCAGCATTCGAGAGTTCTGAATCTGCCGTTTAAGGAAGATGTAAGAAGGCCGGACAGGGATAATGCTATCGATGTTTATCTTTCAGAGGATCAGGAGGATGTGATCGGCGAAGGTAACTGGCAGCAGCTGTTTACAGAAAAGCCTGAGGCTTTCCCGAGAGCAGAGCAGAGAGAGTATCTGGCATCACTTAAGGGCGTGTGCCTTGGCTCCGACGCTTTCTTCCCGTTTGGAGACAACATAGAGAGAGCAGCTAAGAGCGGCGTATCCTATGTAGCTCAGCCGGGCGGTTCTATTCGTGACGATAATGTTATCGAGACTTGCAACAAGTTCGGCATGGTAATGGCATTTACAGGCATAAGACTGTTCCATCACTAAGATAAACCCAGGAGGTAATCATTTTGAAAATAATGGTAGTTGGCGGCGGCGGCAGAGAGCACGCCATCATCAAAAAATTAAAAGAAAACAAACAGGTTGAAGAAATCTTCGCTTTGCCGGGAAACGGCGGAATTGCAGCTGATGCCACATGCGTAGACATCGGTGCCAAAGATATCGACAGGATTGTAGAGTTCGCTGCGGCAGAAGGCATAGACTTTGCTGTGGTGGCACCCGACGACCCGCTGGTACTTGGTGCCGTAGATGCTCTTCAGGCCAAGGGAATCAAGACCTTCGGTCCGAACAAAAAAGCAGCAATAATCGAGGGCTCCAAGGCATTTTCCAAAGACCTGATGAAAAAATACAACATTCCGACAGCAGCCTACGAAACATTTACTGACATGGAGGCGGCCCTTTCATATATTGAGAGCTGCCCAATTCCTGTAGTAGTCAAGGCTGACGGGCTTGCACTGGGCAAGGGTGTAATCATCGCAGAAACGAGAGAACAGGCTCGTCAGGCAGTTCGAGACATGATGGAGGATAAAGTTTTCGGCGAGAGCGGATCCAAGGTGGTAATCGAGGAATTCCTTACAGGGCCTGAGGTTTCTGTGCTTTCCTTCACCGATGGCAAGACTGTGATTCCGATGGTTTCATCCATGGATCACAAGCGTGCTCTTGACGGTGATAAGGGTCTTAATACGGGCGGTATGGGTACAATCGCACCTAATCCGTATTATACAGATGAAATGGCCAAAGTCTGCATGGATACCATATTCAAGCCTACTATCGAGGCAATGAATAAGGAAGGAAGAACCTTTACAGGATGCCTTTACTTCGGACTTATGCTTACAGAAAAGGGACCTAAGGTTATCGAGTATAACTGCCGTTTCGGTGACCCTGAAACTCAGGTTGTTCTCCCGCTTCTGGAAAGCGACCTTCTGGACATCATGCTTAAGATTTACGAGGGAAAGCTGGACGAAGCAGAGGTTAAGTTTGCCGATAAAAACGCCTGCTGCGTAGTTATGGCCTCTGAAGGATATCCTCAGAAGTACGAAACAGGCTTCGAAATCACCATGCCGGCAGACAAAAATATATATGTGGCAGGAGCAAAGCTTAAGGACGGAAAGCTGGTAACAGGCGGCGGCAGAGTGCTGGGCGTTACTGAAACCGCCGACACACTTAAGGGAGCAATCGATGCGGCATATGAAACTGTAAAGTCTGTGAACTTTGAGAATGCATATTTTAGAACTGATATAGGACAGCGCGCTCTTATGGCGGAAAGGAAGTAAAATGGTTTATAGAATTTTTGTTGAAAAAAAGCCCGGTCTGGACAATGAAGCCAGAGCACTGAAAGGCGATATTAACGAGCTTCTTCAGATCAAGGGCGTAGAAAAGGTGCGCGTATTTAACAGATACGATGTGGAAAACCTTGCAGAGGATTTGTTTAAGTATTCCGTGCATACAGTATTTGCAGAACCTCAGCTTGACATTGTGACCGAGGAGCTGCCGGAGGCTGACTGCATCTTTGCTGTGGAATTCCTTCCGGGACAGTTTGACCAGAGAGCATCTTCTGCTGCAGAGTGTATCCAGATTATTTCCAAGGGAGAAAGGCCTGCTGTCAAAACAGCTAAGGTTTATGCCCTCTATGGAAAGGTTTCAGATGAAGAACTGGCAGCAATCAAGAAGTATGTAATCAACGCAGTTGAAGCAAGAGAAGCCGATATGGCTCTTCCTGAAACTCTTGCAACTGAATATGAGATTCCGCAGACTGTAGAAACTGTAGAGGGATTCTGCAGCTTTACAGAAGAGGAACTGGCTGATTTCATTGCAGACAGAGGCCTTGCAATGGACCTTGCAGACATTAAATTCTGCCAGGAATATTTCAAGGGTGAGGACAGAAACCCGACCATCACCGAAATCAAAATGATTGATACATACTGGTCGGATCACTGCCGTCACACAACATTCAACACGATTATTGACAAGGTTACCTTCGAAGATGAAGATCTTCAGGAAGCCTACAACAGATATTTAGATGTAAGAAAATCACTTAACAGAACCAAGCCTGTAACGCTGATGGACATCGGCACCATCGCAGCCAAGTACCTTAAAAAGGCCGGCAAGATGGATAAGCTGGATGAGTCAGAGGAAATCAACGCTTGTACAGTTAAGATCAAGGTTGAGGTGGAAGGTAAAGAGGAGGACTGGCTTCTGCTCTTTAAGAACGAGACCCACAACCATCCTACTGAAATCGAGCCTTTCGGCGGTGCAGCAACTTGCGTAGGCGGAGCCATCAGAGACCCGCTTTCAGGCAGAAGCTATGTTTACGGAGCAATGCGTGTAACAGGTGCCGGAGACCCGCTGGTTCCTGTATCAGAGACTATTCCGGGAAAGCTCCCGCAGCGTAAGCTGGTTACTACAGCTGCTAACGGCTACAGCTCATACGGCAACCAGATCGGTCTTGCTACAGGTCAGGTGGATGAAATCTATCACCCGGGTTATGTGGCTAAGAGAATGGAAATAGGCGCAGTAATCGCTGCTGCCCCTGCAGAAAACGTAGTCAGAGAAGTTCCTGCTCCGGGAGACAGAGTAATCCTGTTAGGCGGCAGAACAGGCCGTGACGGCTGCGGCGGTGCTACAGGTTCATCCAAGTCCCACAAGGTTTCATCCCTTGAGACCTGCGGTGCAGAGGTTCAGAAGGGTAATGCTCCTGAAGAAAGAAAGCTCCAGAGACTTTTCAGAAATCCAGAGGCTTCCAAGCTTATCAAGCGCTGCAACGACTTCGGTGCAGGCGGTGTATCCGTAGCCATCGGCGAGCTGGCTGACGGACTTGAAATAAATCTGGATGTTGTTCCAAAGAAGTACGACGGTCTCGACGGTACTGAGCTTGCAATCAGTGAATCTCAGGAAAGAATGGCCGTAGTGGTTGAAGAAAAGGATGTTGACCGCTTCTGTGCTCTGGCAAAGGCTGAAAACCTTGAAGCTACAGTAGTTGCCAAAGTAACTGCAGAACCTAGACTTTCCATGCACTGGAACGGTGCTAACATCGTAAACATTTCAAGAGAATTCCTCGACTCCAACGGAGCCGAAAAGCATATAACTGTTGAAGCTGCCAAGGCTTGCGATTATGCAAAGAAGCCTTGCGGAACCTTTGCGGAAAGCTATAAAGAGCTGGCAGGGGACCTTAATGTCTGCTCCAAGAGAGGTCTTTCCGAAAGATTTGACTCCACCATCGGTGCAGGCACTGTACTTATGCCATTCGGCGGAAAGTATCAGAGAACTCCTATTCAGGCCATGGTAAACAAGGTTTCCGTGGAAAAAGCTGATACAAAGACCTGCAGCCTTATGGCATGGGGTTACAATCCTTTCATCATGGAAAAGAGTCCGTATCACGGTGCATATCTGGCAGTTGTTGAATCAGTTTCAAAGCTGGTGGCAGAGGGCGCGCAGTTCAGTGATGTATACCTGTCATTCCAGGAATACTTTGAAAAGCTGGCGGCAGACCCTGCTAAGTGGGGCAAGCCTTTCGCAGCACTTCTCGGTGCTCTGGAAGCACAGCTTGACCTGGGCGTTGCAGCCATCGGAGGCAAGGACTCCATGAGCGGAACCTTTGAGGATATCCATGTTCCGCCGACACTGGTTTCCTTCGCGGTAACTACAGAAAACATAGACAATATTGTTTCACCGGAATTCAAGGCGGCAGGACATCCTGTATATCTGCTCAGACCTGAGCTTAATGACAAGGGGCTTCCTACAGGTGATTCACTTATCGCCCTTTACGGCAAGGTTACAGACCTTATGAGAAAGGGCATCGTAAAGGCTTGCTACACACCTGGAATGGGCGGAGCAGCCGAAGCTGTTCTCAAGATGGCAATGGGTAACCGCATCGGTTTTGAATTTGCTTCGGCACCGGCTGAAGGCGCTCTGACGGATGATGAAATCTTCGGATACTGCTACGGCGGTTTCGTATGCGAGGCAGAAAGAGAGCTTACTCAAGATGAGATTGCAGCTGCCGGAAATGGCGGATTCAGCACAGTTCTCATGGGCAGAACCTGCCAGGCTTACGAAATCAAGCGCGGAGCTGATGTACTCTGCTTAGATGAGCTTTGCAGCATCTACGAGGACAAGCTGGAGCCTGTATACACCTGCAATATCAAGACAGAAGGTGAAAAACCGCAGAACCTTTCCTATGAAAGTGACAGGAAGTTTGCCGCTGCAGTGAAGTGCGCTTCTCCTAAGGTGCTCATTCCTGCTTTCCCTGGAACCAACTGCGAGTATGATACTGCAAAGGCATTTATGAGAGCCGGCGCAGAGCCTGAAATCTTCGTTATAAACAACCTGACTGCAGCAGCTGTTGCCGCATCCATTGCTGACTTCGCTGCTAAGGTAAGAGAAAGCCAGATGATTTTCATACCGGGCGGCTTCTCCGGTGGTGACGAACCGGACGGTTCCGGCAAGTTCATCACTGCTTTCTTCAGAAATGAGGAGATCAAAGAGGCAGTAACAGAGCTGCTCGAAAAGAGAGACGGCCTCATGGCAGGTATCTGCAACGGTTTCCAGGCCCTTATAAAACTGGGTCTGGTGCCATACGGCAAGATCATCGATACTGATGAAAACTGTCCGACCTTGACCTTCAACAAGATTGCCCGCCACCAGTCCAAGCTGGTTCGCACAAGAATTGCTTCAAACAATTCTCCATGGCTGGCTGCTACGAAGGTAGGCGACATTTACACAGTTCCTATTTCCCACGGTGAGGGCAGATTTATCGCTCCTCAGGAACTTCTGACAGAGCTGGCTGCCAAGGGTCAGATTATCACTCAGTATGTTGACCTTGAGGGCAATGCTACTTCTGATATCCAGTTCAACCCTAACGGTTCAGACTGGGCGGTAGAAGGTATTATTTCACCGGACGGAAGAGTGCTTGGCAAGATGGGTCACTCCGAAAGAATCGGTGCAGGCCTATATAAGAATGTGCCGGGTGAGTTCGACATGAAGATGTTTGAATCAGCAGTGAAGTATTTTAAATAAGTTTTAGAACGACGTTGGCAGATTTTCGGTTTAACTGAAGGTCTGCCGATTTTTAGTTTTTACCAGCGGACGTGCAGGCGGACAAGAACTACCTTTTTCATAGATTTTGTCCGCTTTAAGAACACACTTACATCAAAAAAACAGCAGTTACATCAATCACCTTGCATACTGCTTGCCCCTAGTGTATCATGAAGATATAAATGTATTAAATGGGGGGAGATTTTTTCATGAGGAAAGTAAATGTTCTTGTTTGCGACGATCAACCGGAGGTGGTAGAGCAGACGAAAGAGCTGCTTTTGCGCTATGAAGACCAGTTTGGGCATGCTATGTGCATATTGGGAGTCACATCCTATGATGAAGCGGAAAGTTTTGATGCGGATTTGCTTTTTCTCGATATAGAAATGCCCGGAAAAAGCGGTCTTGTTATTCGGGACGAGCTGGAAAAAAAGAACGCAGACAGCTTGATTATCTTTGTTACAAGTCACAGCGAAACGGTGTGGGAGGCTTTTGGACGCAATGTCATCGGGTTTTTTGAAAAGCCCATGGACTATGAACGGCTTTGCAAACTGATGAAAAAGTTTTTTGACCTGTACAGCGTTTTTGATACGGTTCAGTTGGATTCAGGCATGGAGATATGCATCGGTGACATTGTATTTATCCGTGTAAAAGACATATATAGCGATGTTGTGCTTTCTTCAGGAGAAAAATATACTGTTCGAAGGCCGCTCTCTGTTTGGGAGGCAATGCTTCCGGCAGAGGATTTTATTCGTATCAGCGATTCATGTATCGCAGGCTGCCGTTTTGTGTCTAAGATGGAGAAAAAAGGGGTTAGACTGGATAATTATACAGAACTGTTTTCGTTCAGCACCAGAAGAAGAAAAGACTGCGAAGAAAAATTCATGTACTACTGTAGAAAAATGGCGAGGTATGGCGGATGATTGCATTGATGGGGATATTGATTCGGTGTATTTTTTTGATATTCACTTACATAATGTTTCGATACATTTTAGGATATGAGATAAGAGAACATAGCAAGATAGTAATTGTTATTCTTATTTTTATCGCTGCTTTGTATTTACTAATTCCGGCAATCTTTCCTGATTGGTTTGATCTTATTACATTAATACCAATATTAATTTACGGTTTGCTTTTTTGTGTGTTCAGAGAATTAAAAATAGGACCCATACTGACATATAGTGCATTTAGAGTTTCTCTAAGCAATTTTTTAGGGGGAATCATTATTGCAGTATGGCGTTTAGATGAGAATACGGCAGAAGGGTGGAATCAATCCACGCTTGTACGTAATATATTAATTCTCATTGTTTTCTGTATTATAGCGGTGATTTTGAGGAAGAAGCGGGTAGTAATCCATCAGATGCTTCTTCATATACCGCTTTGGGTCTATCTAATATTCACTGCCGTACTTGCTATTCCCACCACCAGTTACTTCAGCACATCAGAAAAGGATGTATTGAAAGTGGAAGGAATTATGACAATGATTGATGGCCTTTCAGGAATTGCTATGTCTGTTATAATGGTTCTCGGTGTGTATATGTATTTCCAGCGGAGCGAACTGCGAATGCAGACAGATTTGAAGGAACGATGCATTAAGGAGCAGACAGACCAGTATCATCTGCTTTATGAAAAGCAGCAAGAGTTGAGGCATTTTCGCCATGACAGCAGCGCCCACCTGAATATAATCGCATCTTTGGCGAAGGAGGCCGGCGATAATAGGGTGGCTGATTATGTATCAGAATTGATAGCGCGTGAAGAGGATACGAGGCATCTGGCAACGGGTAATATCATCGGGGATGCGATAGTTAATCAGTATTATTGCAAGGGCATCAAAGATGGCGTGGAAGTTCTGCTTATGGGGCAGTTTGCAGAGAATTTCAAAACTTCAGAAACGGATCTTTGTGTGATTCTTTCAAATGTAATTTCTAACGCTTATGAGGCGGCAGAAAAATGTGAAAAGAACCGAAAAATCATAATTACTTTCTCATCTTTTCGTGATTCACAGTTCATTCGCATACAGAACCCTGCCATAGATATACCCGTTATCAAATCAGGGCTGATTAAAGCGGACTATACTACAAAAGAAGATAAGGTAAACCATGGACTGGGAATACGAAATATAATGGATGCGGCAGAGAGGATAGGTGGTCATATTCAGTGGCAGACAGAGAAGTTTGGTGAGCAGGATCTAATAATAACTGAGATAGAGATTCCGTTAGAGGAGGATAATATAAAAAATCAACACTTACATCAAAAATAGCACACTTACAACATTATACTTGAAAGCAAATTATAAAAGCTAGTATGATTAACTTGAATAAGTTATTACATACTAGCTTTTTTATGAGAGGTGATATATGAAATGATGTTGAAGAGAAAAGGGTTAAAACATATGCTTAGTATTTTGCTGGCTTTGCAGATGATGTTTATGATGATTGGATGCAACGAAAGTTACACCGAAGAAGAAAAGAAAATGCATGCGCAGGCAGAGCAGGCAGCACATGATTTACTGGAAAAAAGGCTCCAAGAGCAGCCATATAATTTATATTTGGCAGCAGCTGAGCTGGGAGATTTTTGCTTCCTCAAGATGGAAGAAAATTTATATGTTATAAATGGGACATACACTTGTACTTACGGACCAGACACAGAGCAGTCTTTCTTAACGGTGACGATGGAGGAACAATTTAAAATGCAGCAGTATGAGGACGGCACATGGCAGTGTGCACAGCACAAAAGTCTGAGCCAAACGGGTGAAACAGATTTGCGAGTTGTAAGCAGCAGTGTGGATTATCCGGAGGACGGTTTGGTGACGTCGCTGGAGGCTGGAAGCTATGAGCCGTTTATTTCAAAGGAAGAGGTTCAGGGCATTAATACCGCAGAGATAGCAGGGAAGCTGTTAAAGGATTACATGACACACTTTACTACACCAGAGGAGAAGAGAAGCTTTACACTTGTGTGTGCTTCGTCTTCAGGAATGCCAAAACTTGAAGTGATCATGGAGACTTCTAATGAACCGGGTATAAAAAATGTTTGGAAGCTGCAGGAAGGAATCAAAGGAAAATATGTCGGATATATTGAGGGACTAGGATATTCAGGCCCGTTATTTCAGCATGACTGGACCAACGAAGAAGAAGTGAATCTTAATCAGGAATCATTCTATTTGTTTGAAAAGGCGGATGGCTATTCCCTCAAGATTGGAGACATATAGTAGGAATAAAAGATTTTACATACATTTAACTTTTATTTTCACACCTTTCACTTTAGAATAGAATTGTAATCATATGGTTACAGATTCATTAAGAAAAGATAAAAAGGAGAAAAAGAGTTAAATGGATATTTTCGATGTCTTGCAGATGATAGGAGGACTTTGCCTGTTTCTGTTCGGTATGGAGACTATGGGGGATGGCTTGACAAGAACATCAGGCAGCAAGCTTGAGGGAATTTTGAGCAGCCTGACATCAAGCGTACCCAAGGGAGTGCTCTTGGGATGCGTGGTTACAGCGGTGATTCAGAGCTCGTCAGCTACCACTGTAATGCTGGTTGGTTTTGTAAATTCGGGTATTATGCAACTGAGACAGGCTATACCTGTAATAATGGGAGCTAATATAGGAACCACGGCCACGGCCTGGCTTCTCAGCCTTACGTCTATTGACGGTGACAGTGTGTTCATACAGCTGCTGAAACCTATGTCCTTTTCGCCCATACTTGCGGCAGTAGCAATAGTTTTCATGATGTTCATGAAGAGCGAAAAAAAGTATAATATCGGCATGATACTCATCGGCTTTGCAGTGCTCATGTACGGAATGGACATTATGAGTTCAGCTGTAGAACCTCTTAAGGATGTGCCTGAGTTTGTAAGCATTCTCACCATGTTTTCAAACCCTGTGCTGGGTGTTGCTGCAGGTGCGGTATTTACAGCGGCGATTCAGAGCTCTTCGGCATCGGTAGGTATTCTGCAGGCATTGTGTCTCACCGGGTCCGTTACATACAGCACGGCCATTCCTATTATCATGGGTCAGAACATCGGAACCTGCGTGACGGCCATTCTTTCATCAATAGGTGCAAACAAAGGTGCCAAGAGAGTTGCTGCAGTTCATCTTTCCTTTAACATAATAGGCACTGTGATTTTCCTGGCAGCATTCTACGCTGCAAATGCAGTTCTTTCCTTCGACTTTATGGGAGACGTGGTAAATCCGGCCAACATTGCAATAATACACAGCATCTTTAATATCGCATCCACTGCAGTTCTGCTGCCTTTCTACAAGCAGCTGGAAAAGCTGGCAATTCTCGTTGTTAAGGATGCACCGGAAAAGAAGGCGCAGGACGAAACCCTTACACTTTTGGACGAAAGATTTTTGGATACTCCGTCTGTTGCTGTGCTGCAGTGCAAAAAAGTTGCGGCCAAAATGGCACAGCTTTCCCGTGACAGCATAATGGCGGCCATGGGGCTGATTGAAAGCTTTGATGATGACAAGTTCAATTACGTGGATCTTCTGGAAAGCAAAATCGACAGATATGAGGATACTCTCAGTGCATACATTGTAAAGCTGGAAAGACAGGAGCTGTCCAATGATGACAATACTGCTCTCAGTGCCATATTGCACAATGTGGGAGACCTGGAGAGAATATCAGACCATGCAAAGAATATTTCCGAGTCTGCATTGGAGCTTCATCAGAAGGGGATTAAGTTTTCAACGGATGCAGAGCGTGAAGTGGGAATTTTCATGAACGCTGTAAGGGAAATCGTAAATTTGGCGGTGGATTCATTTGTAGAGAAAGATGTGGAGATGGCGGCATCGGTAGAACCTCTGGAAGAGGTTATCGACGAAATTCACGCAGATGTTAAGAACCGCCATATAGAGCGTCTGAGAAAGGGTATCTGTACCATAGAACTGGGCTTTATACTTTCCGATCTTGGAACCAATCTGGAAAGAGTGGCTGACCACTGCTCCAACCTTGCAATCTGTACCATCGAGGCGGCAGAAGGGGCCTTCGATATGCACAGATATACAAGCCGCATCAAGAAGTATGATGTGGATGAATTTGAGCAGAAGGAAAGGGGCTTCGAGGCAAAGTATTCGCTGGATTAGGGTATGCCTGCCAGGAATGCCGTTCCTAAAGATTCTCTTTGAAAAAACAGGTGACTTCGGTCATCAGGTAGTCCTTTAACTCTGAGTTTTCATAGCTCATTTCATAGCCGTGGTAATTGTCGGTGGTAACCTCGATGGTACTCTAAATTATCGTGTGGGTGAGAGAAAGTTTTCTCTAAACTATCGTGTGGGTACCAGATCGAAGAAAATGAGCACTAAAGGTTAGAATACTAGCCAATAGTGCTCTTTTTATGTAGATTAATCTCTGATTTTGTTGTAAGGTCCTCTCTTTTTTCCGGACCTTTTTTCACTCTGCAAGGAAGAAGTTAAGGCATAAAAGACATCAGGTGATA
>CALZOZ010000024.1 GCA_945828095.1 uncultured Clostridia bacterium | reverse complement strand
ATTCCTCTACGTCTCGTGGGCTCGGAGATGTGTATAAGAGACAGGTATTGAAATGTCAGAAAAATTAAGAGTCGGAATTCTAGGCGGCACAGGAATGGTAGGCCAGCGTTTTATCGCTTTACTGGAAAATCATCCATGGTTTGAAGTAACCACCATCGCGGCAAGCCAGAGAAGTGAAGGCCTTACATATGAAGAAGCTGTTAAAGGAAGATGGAAGATGGATACTCCTATTCCTGAAGCAGTTAAAAACATTAAAATTATGAATGTAAACGAAGTGGAAAAGGTAGCTTCTACCGTTGACTTTGTTTTCAGTGCTGTAGATATGACAAAGGAAGAAATCAAGGCTATCGAGGAAGCATATGCCAAGACAGAAACTCCTGTAGTTTCCAACAACAGTGCCCACAGATGGACACCGGATGTTCCAATGGTAATTCCTGAAATCAATCCGGAGCATTTCGAAGTAATCGAGCATCAGAAGAAGAGACTTGGCACCAAGCACGGCTTCATCGCTGTTAAGCCGAACTGCTCCATTCAGAGCTATGTTCCTGCACTGAATGCATGGAAGGAATTCGAGCCGTACGAATGCGTGATTACTACTTACCAGGCTATTTCCGGAGCCGGAAAAGACTTTAAGGCATGGCCTGAAATGGTTGAAAATATCATTCCTTACATCGGCGGCGAGGAGGAAAAGAGCGAACAGGAGCCTCTCAGAATCTGGGGAAAGATTGAGGATGGAGTAATTGTTAAGGCAGAAGAACCGAAGATTACCTGTCAGTGCCTTAGAGTACCAGTATTAAACGGTCATACTGCTGCAGCCTTTGTAAAGTTCAGAAAAAAACCGACCAAAGAGCAGCTTATTGAAAAGCTGAAAAGCTACAAGGGATTCCCGCAGGAGGCAGGACTTCCTATGGCACCTGAGCAGTTTATCAAATATTTCGAAGAGGATAACAGACCTCAGGTAAAGGCCGACGTTGACAGAGATAAGGGCATGGGAATCTCCATCGGAAGAATCAGAGAAGACAGCGTTTACGATTATAAATTTGTAGGACTTTCACATAATACCATCAGAGGCGCTGCAGGCGGTGCAATTCTTTGTGCAGAGACGCTGAAGACCAAAGGGTATATTAATAAAAAATAATTTAGGAGGGAAACCATGACATATTTCGAAGCGGTTATTTTGGGACTGGTGCAGGGTCTGGCGGAGTTTCTGCCGATAAGCAGCTCCGGCCATCTGGCACTTCTGCAGCAGTGGTTTGAAATTGATGAGAATAAAGTGCTCCTGTTTGCAGTGCTGCTGCATGTGGGAACACTGATTTCTGTATTTATTGTCTACTGGAAGGATATCTGGGAGCTTATAGTAGAGCTCTGTCTGACTATAAAGGACCTTTGCACGGGAAAGGGCCTCAGACTGGAAGAACGGCCTGTGAGAAAACTGGGAGTAATGATTATAGTGGCTACTATTCCGACGGCTATCATAGGACTTTTGTTCAACGATTTGTTCGATAAGCTCTATACATCTGTGCTGCCTATAGGCATCGGCCTCATTATTACAGGTTTTCTGCTTGTTCTTGCGGAGAGAACAGGAAATTCAAGCAGGGGAATAGAAAAAATGAATTTCCGGAATGCTCTTTTTATCGGCACAGTGCAGGGAATCGCAATATGTCCTGGAATTTCAAGATCCGGTTCCACACTTTTTGGCAGTCTAATCTGCAACCTTGACAGAAAGTTTGCCGTTAAGTTTGTTTTCCTGATTTCCATACCGTCTATTCTGGGTTCCGCTGTTATGGAGGCTCCGGACGCAATTGAAGCAGGTATTGATATGGCACAGCTTGGTCCTGTTCTTGTGGGAATGGTGGTAGCTGCGGTCTCTGGATTGATTGCGATCAAAACCATGATTAAAATTGTATCAGACAAAAAATTAAGCTATTTCTCATACTATGTATGGGCACTTGGTGCAATCGTTGTACTATACAGTATTTTTGCATAATCAGAAGATAATAGGGACAATTCACAGAACACTTAGGAGAAATTTAAAATGGCTGAAACTAAAAGAGGACCGGGAAGACCGCCCGGCTCAAAAAACAAAACGACAAAAGGAAAAACTGAGTCTAAAGCCAAAGCAAAGGCACAGGAAATTCAGGCCAGAAAAAATGCTGACAAACGAGTAATAGACGAAATCTGGGCTATCATCACAATTGCCATAGGTGTTTTCCTTATTGTGGCCACATTTACCGAAGGTGCAGGAAGGCTGGGAGAGATAATCGGCCTCTGCCTGAAGGGTCTCTTCGGTTTTATGGCCTATGTGCTGCCTTTTTATCTTATCGTATTCGGCATACTTCTGTTTGCAAGGCAGACATCACACTTTTCCATAAAGACTATAGTGCTGCTTCTTGTAATGCTGCTAATGCTTTGTACCATGAATTCCGTCAGATTCATTGATCCGGAAAAGATCGAGTGGTCCATGGAGGCAGTGAAAGGGTTCTATGCATCCGGCGAAAAACTCCTTTCCGGAGGTTTCCTTGGCATGGTCATCGGATCGGTGCTGGTAATGTGGCTAGGCAAAAGCGGCTGCTGGATTTTTACTGTAGTAGTTACACTGATCTGCCTGCTTCTTCTCATAAACACACCGGTTTCAAGATTCTTTGCCAAAGTCGGAGAAAAGATGGAGGAAAGACGTCTCATTAAGGAAAACGCCCATCTGGACCTTGAAACAGAGGATGAACAGGGAATTCAGGTAGCTATGAAGACCTTGCCGAAGGCAGTTGATTCAAAGAAGCCAGAGTCTCAACAGGCTCCTCAGCATGAAATAAAGATTGTCAACAGCAGTCAGCCTCAGGCTGAGTACATACCGCCAAGTCAGGCTGCGGTGCCTCTGACACCTGAAAAAAAGAACAGCATTTTAAAATATATGAATGATGACAGCCTTTTTGGAAGACAGAAATCTTCCACAACAGGCATTGAGGACAAGAGACATACCGAAGCCGGTTACGGAATTGAAGGAGTTGAATCTACGGCACTGTCTGGAACCAGAGGGCTGACACCTGATGCGGCAGTGGGACATAAGGTGCAGGATTCGATAGAAAATTCGGCAATCTCGGGCACTCCGGCCAGGGAAAATGTCGAAAAGCTTTCCAACAAGGAAGCCAGGGAGGCAATGCTTACAGAGGAAGAGCTGAATCAGCCTCAAGCAGTAAAGAAATACAAAAAACCGCCTATCAGTCTGCTGGAACGCGCCGTTGGAGGTGCTAAAACTAACAACAGCCTGCTTACGGCTAAGGCACAGAAGCTGGAGGAAACTCTTAGAAACTTCCATGTTGATGCCAGAGTTGTGCAGGTAACTCAGGGACCGACGGTTACAAGATATGAAATACAGCCGGCTGTAGGTGTTAAAGTAAACAGCATCGTAAGACTGGCAGACGATATAGCCTTGAATCTGGAAGCAAAATCAATAAGAATAGAAGCCCCGATTCCGGGAAAAGCCGCTGTAGGTATTGAAGTTGAAAATGATGCCGTTACGATGGTAAGACTTCGTGAAATTATTGATTCTGATGAATTCAAAAACAGCAAATCCAAGATTACTTTCGCTGTAGGTAAAGATATAAGCGGAAAGGCCATAGTGGCAGACCTGAAGTCTATGCCCCATCTGCTTATTGCAGGCTCCACAGGCTCAGGAAAGTCGGTCTGCATAAACAGCATCATAACAAGCCTTCTTTACAAGGCAAATCCTGATGAAGTAAAACTGATTCTTGTGGACCCGAAGGTGGTTGAACTAGGTAATTACAATGGAATACCTCATCTGCTCATTCCGGTTGTTACAGATCCGTCAAAGGCTGCAGCAGCCCTTAACTGGGCCGTTGCCGAAATGACAGACAGATACAAGAAATTTGCTGAGGAAGGCGTAAGAGATTTAGAGTCATATAACGAATATGTGAGAGCCAACGAAGAGCCAGAAAAAGTAATGCCTCAGGTGGTTATAATAATCGACGAGCTGGCTGACCTTATGATGGCAGCACCTTCTCAGATAGAAGAGTCCATCTGCCGTCTGGCACAGATGGCCAGGGCTGCAGGTATGCATCTCATTGTCGCTACCCAGAGACCTTCTGTAGATGTAATTACAGGCGTTATAAAGGCCAATATTCCATCGAGAATAGCCTTTGCCGTATCGTCACAGGTTGACTCCAGAACCATTCTGGACATGCAGGGAGCTGAAAAGCTGGTAGGAAAGGGCGACATGCTCTTTAACCCTATGGGCATGGGCAAACCTATCCGCGTGCAGGGTACATTTGTAACCGACAGCGAAGTACATAAGGTTATCGATTATGTGAAGAGCCAGGTGGAAAACAGCACATCATATAACGAGGATATATTATCTAAAATAGAGAGAACCAACGTGCAGGAAGGAATGGACGACAGCGACGAACTGCTGCCTGAAGCAATCGATTTAGTTGTAAGAAGCGGACAGGCTTCTGTTTCCATGCTGCAGAGAAGGTTCAGAATCGGATATAACAGGGCTGCCCGCATTGTAGATATGATGGAGGCAAGAGGCATAATCGGCCCTCAGGACGGAAGCAGACCTCGTCAGGTCCTAATGACCGAGGAGGAACTTGATAATCTGGAAAACGAAGGAGAATAATGAAAGTATTTTTTGAAACATTGGGATGTCCCAAGAATTTTAACGACACGCAGGCAGCCAAAGGTGTTCTGATGGAGGCAGGCTTTGAAATTGCCCAAACTGCCGAGGATTCGGATGTAATTGTGGTGAACACCTGCGGCTTTATAAACGATGCCAAGAAAGAGTCCATAGAGAAAATTTTCGATATGATGCCCTATCGTGAAGAAGGCAGAAAACTGGTGGTTTCAGGCTGCCTTTCCGAAAGATACTCAGAAGATCTCTACGAGGAAATGCCGGAGGTAGACTGCTTTATCGGAGTAAACGAATATGAGCGTCTGCCGGAGATCCTCACCAGACTTGACAGTGAGGACGGCAAGAGAATAAATTCTGTAAGCGGCTGCTATGAAAAGATTCTTTCCACACCTAAGCGTGTGCTGGACGAAAACCCTTACACGGCTACTCTTAAAATAGCTGAAGGCTGCGATAACTGCTGCGCTTACTGCATAATTCCAAAAATCCGCGGCGGTTTCAGAAGCAAGCCAATGGAGGCGGTAATAGCTGAGGCCGAAGATTTAGCAAAGGCCGGCTGCAAGGAGCTGATTTTAATTGCTCAGGATGTGACCAATTACGGTCGCGATCTTTACGGAAAGCCAAGACTTGCCGAACTGGTGAGAGAAGTTTGCAAAGTGGACGGAATTCAGTGGGTAAGACTGATGTACTGTTATGAGGACAGAATTACAGACGAACTTATTGAAGTTATGGCGACGGAGCCTAAGGTATGTCACTACATCGACATCCCTATTCAACATGCTTCAGACGGCGTTTTAAAGGCTATGAGACGCCGCTCCACAGAGGAATCCATAAAGAATACCATCGGAAGATTAAAAGCTGCTATTCCGGATATCCATATCAGAACCACTCTTATTGTAGGTTTTCCGGGAGAGACGGAAGAAGACTTTGAAACACTTCTTGATTTCGTAGAAGAAATGAGATTTGCACGCCTTGGAGTTTTCGCGTATTCTCAGGAGGAAAACACTGAAGCGGGAGAGATGGAAAACCAGATAGATGATGAAATCAAGCAGGAGAGACTTGATGCCATAATGCGTCGTCAGCTTGACATTTCTCTGGAATACAATAAAGAAAAAATCGGAAAAGAGCTTATGGTCCTGGTTGAAGAAAAAGACGAGGACGGAAGCTATATAGGACGTACTCAGTACGATGCACCTGAAATAGATAATTCTGTTATTTTCACTTCACGCCGTGATCTAAATGCCGGCGATATGGTGCGCGTTCTTGTTGAGGATGCATTTGATTATGATTTAGTTGGCAGGGAGGTATAAAAAATGAATTTACCAAACAAATTAACTATCGGAAGAGTTATCGCAGTACCTTTCTTTATAGCTGCGTATATGCTTGAGTATTATCTGATTGCTTTTGTTATCTTTATCGCAGCGTCTCTCACGGACATGCTGGACGGAAAGATAGCCAGAAAGTACAACCTTGTAACAAACTTCGGAAAAATTATGGACCCGCTGGCTGACAAAGTGCTGGTTTATTCAGCTTTCTGCCTGATGATACCGCAGTATGTGCCGGCATGGATGTTCATAATCATTCTGGCAAGAGAATTTACAGTAGCAGGAATGAGAACCGTGGCCGCTTCAGAAGGAATAGTGGTTGCCGCAGGAATGAGCGGAAAGATTAAGACTGTTCTTCAGATGATAGCTGTGCCTCTGCTTCTCCTTGTGCCTGCATTACCTGATTTCGCACCCCTTTACTGGGCAGCACAGATTTTCCTGTGGGCTTCTCTGATTATGACAATTTACTCCGGAGTAGAATACGTGGTACAGAACAAGCAGGTATTTTCTATGAAATAGTTGGAATGGAAAGCAGGTTTAAAAATGGATTCGCATGAAAACATTAAAAATGCCAAAGAACTTGAATTTGCTGTGTTTTGCATTGAAAATGTTGCAGCAAAGCTGAATGTAAATGCAGAGACAGTATATAAAGCTTTTACGGAAAAGAGCGATATTCTGAACGGTTATATTATACCGGGATATGAAGTGCTTCATTCTCAAGGACGGGATTACATTGTCGATGATATTATTGAAGTAATTAAGGAAAGAGGTGTGGAAGTATGATTTTGTACCATGGTTCTTTTCAAGAGGTTTCAAATCCTGATTTGGAACATTCCAGACCTAATGTCGACTTTGGAAGAGGCTTTTACACCACACCGATTTACACTCAGGCAGTAAAATGGAGTGAGAAATTCAAAAATAGAGGTCGTGATGGAATTATCTCAAGCTATACTTTTGATGAATTTTATTTTGAACTTTTAAAGGTCTTGAGTTTTGAAACATATTCTGAAGAGTGGCTTGATTTTATTTTAAATTGTCGAAGTGGGAAAGATGATTCAGATTATGATATCGTAATAGGCGGCGTAGCTAACGATAAAGTTTTTAATACTGTTGAATTGTATTTTGATGGATTAATTGACAAAAACGAGGCATTGAAGCGTTTGCGATACGAAGAACCAAACCTACAGATTTGTTTTCGTAGCATGGAAGCACTTTCAAGCCTTCATTTTGAAGGGAGTGAGCAAATATGAATGCCAATCCTATTCTTCTTCAAAAAAAATATGCACGAGTTATTGAACGATTTGCGGAAAAGGCGGATCTATCCTTGGATGAAGCACTCAAACTGTTTTATAACTCTTCAACTTACCGTTTGATGCATGATGGCGTTTCGGATATGCATTGCATGAGTGACTACTATCTTGCAGATGAACTTATGATGGAATACAGAGGAAATATTTAAAAATGAAAACCGCAATTTTAACCGTAGGAACGGAAATTTTATTCGGGCAGATTGTTAACACCAATGCTGCCTTTTTGTCTCAGGAACTGCAGAATATGGGATATGACGTGATGTATCACTATTCTGTGGGAGACAATCCGGGAAGACTTAAAGAGCTTATAGCCTTTGCCTTTCATGACTGTGACCTTATCCTCACTACAGGCGGACTTGGGCCGACTCAGGACGACCTGACAAAGGAAGTAATCGCAGAAGCAATGGGCGATGTTATAGTGGAAAACGAGGAGTGCATGAAGGCTCTGCTGGATAACTATAAGAGAGCCGGCAGAACCATGACACCGAACAATCTGAAACAGGCATATATGCCGTCAAGAGCGAGAGTACTCCCTAACGACGCAGGAACTGCGCCGGGTTTTGCCCTGGAAAAGGACGGAAAGCTGATAATTTCAATGCCAGGACCGCCTCGTGAGATGAAGAGAATGTTTGAACTGCAGGTAAAACCGATTCTGGAGTCAATGCAGGACAGCGTGATTTTTTATCGTATCATCAGAACCTTCGGACTGGGAGAATCCAGCATGGAAACTGTTTTGCTGCCACTTATAGACGGCCAGACTGACCCGACCATAGCCACTTATGCAAAGGAAGGCGAGTGCAGTCTGAGGGTTGCATCTAAAAGAGCGACAAAAGAAGAAGCTGCAGAAGCAGTTGACCGTATGATTGAAGATGTAAACAAATTAATAGGTGAATATATTTACAGTTATGATGATGAAGACCTGGTTGATGTTGTAGGAAAACTGCTGCTGGAAAAACATATAACCATTTCCTGTGCCGAATCCTGCACAGGGGGGCTGTTTGCAGCTGCGCTGACTGATATACCGGGAATCTCAGAAGTATTTGAACGGGGAATCGTGACTTACAGCAACAGAGCAAAGATGGAGGAACTGGGCGTAAAGGCTGAAACTCTTGATAAGTTCGGAGCCGTAAGCCCTGAAACCGCCTGTGAAATGGCAGCAGGACTTGCTGAGAAAACCGGCTCGGACCTCTGCATTTCAGTTACCGGTATTGCTGGTCCTGGAGGCGGAACTGCCGAAAAGCCTGTTGGTCTTGCTTATATCGGCATAGCTTACAAAGGACAGGTTAAGGCTGTCGAGTCCAAATATAGAAATGTAAACAGGAAATGGAACAGACATTACGCACTTCTGGGAATGCTGAATCAGGTGTACCAGTTAATTAAATAGGAGATGTTATGGCAGATATAAATGAAAGAATAATCCTGCAGCTATTTGAACTGCAGGATTTGAAGTATAGAGACTTCAACGCATCTCTTATTCCTACCGTAGATAAGGAAACGGTAATCGGCGTTCGTACCCCGCAGCTTCGCAAGCTTGCAAAGGAACTTTCCAAAGATCCAGATATCGGAATTTTCCTGAGAACACTTCCTCACAAGTATTATGAAGAAAATAATCTTCACGGCCTGATAATAGAAAGCATGAAGGACTATGACAAATGTATTGCGGAGATGAATATTTTCCTGCCGTACATCGACAATTGGGCCACCTGCGATATTATATCTCCGAAGATTTTCAAAAAACATCTGCCCGAGCTGCTGGACGAAATAAAAGCCTGGATGGGATCTGAACATACATACACCATAAGGTTCGGTATCGAAATGCTTATGAGTTTTTATCTGGATGAACAGTTCAAACCGGAGTATCCTGAGATGGTGGCCAGTGTAAAATCTGAAGAATACTATGTGAACATGATGATTGCATGGTATTTTGCAACGGCACTGGCCAAACAGTATGACGCAGTTCTTCCTTTTATAGAGGGGAAGCGCCTCGAAAAATGGACACATAATAAAGCTATTCAGAAGTCGGTGGAAAGCTACCGGATTACTCCGGAGCAGAAGGCATATCTAAAGACACTGAAGATTAAGTAATTGGTAACATTGACAATGTTCTGTAACAATGTTATAATTATTACACAAATTACCATAACAAAAATCCAAAAAGCTCTTGACCGTTAAGACAAAATAATGTATTATGAGAACATAAGAACAAATGTTCTATGAGTTCCTGTTTAATTATGGAGGATATTATGAGCGTAAATCAGACTGAAAAAGATAAAGCTTTAGAAGCTGCAATGGCGCAGATACAGAAGCAGTTCGGCAAGGGTGCCATCATGAAGCTTGGTGATGACACACACATGAATATAGATGCAATCTCTACAGGCTCTATCAGCCTTGATATTGCCACCGGTATCGGTGGTGTTCCTAAGGGAAGAATCGTTGAAGTATTTGGTCCTGAATCTTCAGGTAAGACTACACTTACATTACATATTGTAGCAGAAGCACAAAAGGCAGGCGGCAAGGCTGCATTCATAGATGCGGAGCATGCGCTGGATCCTGTTTATGCCAAGAATCTTGGTGTAAATGTGGGAGACCTGTTAGTTTCCCAGCCGGATACAGGTGAACAGGCTCTTGAGATTTGTGATATGCTTGCTCGAAGCGGAGCTCTAGATGTTATTGTTATCGACTCTGTTGCGGCACTTGTTCCAAGAGCTGAAATCCAGGGTGAAATGGGAGATTCACATGTGGGACTTCAGGCAAGACTTATGTCACAGGCACTACGTAAGATTACCGGTACTGTTAATAAGTCAAATACATGCGTTATATTTATCAACCAGCTCAGAGAAAAGGTTGGTATTATGTTTGGAAACCCTGAGGTTACAACCGGAGGAAGAGCACTTAAATTCTATTCGTCTATGAGAATGGATGTAAGAAGGATAGAGAGCCTTAAGGTAGGCGATAGTGTTGTCGGCAACAGAACCAGAGTTAAAATTGTAAAGAACAAGGTTGCACCTCCTTTCAAACAGGCTGAGTTTGATATAATGTACGGTGAAGGTATTTCCAGAGCGGGAGATATCCTCGATTCTGCTGTTGAGGCTAAAATTGTTGATAAGGCAGGTTCATGGTACAGCTTTGAAGGCGAGCGAATCGGACAGGGAAGAGAAAATGTTAAGATTTATCTCAAGGAACACCCTGCAGTTATGGATAAAATTGAGGGATTGCTCTTAGATCAGATAAAGAAAGACGATGACTATGTTCCTGAGCCTGATATTCCTGAAGATGATATTTCAGAGATAATGGATATGCTGGTGGACGATGACGGCGTAATTATTGAAAAATAGCGAATTGTGCGAAATTTTTTCAGTTTAACCCTTGACATTGTGTTATTTCAATGGTATTATAACTGAGTTGAGCCGCGCAGACTGGGTTTTTGAAGTGCAATTAAGCCACCCACAATGGCGAGACTGGATAGAGGAGGATAAAAATTAATGTACGCAGTAATTGAAACTGGTGGAAAGCAGTACAGAGTACAGGAAGGCGATGTTATCACCATCGAAAAATTAAATGCTGAAGTAGGTGAAACTGTTACTTTTGACAAGGTACTTGTACTGGGAGAAGGCAAAGATGTAAAGGTTGGAACACCTTATGTTGATGCAGCTGTAACAGGCAGTGTAGTAGAAAACGGAAAGGGCCAGAAGGTTATTATCTTCAAGTATAAGGCTAAGAAGGACTACCGTAAGAAACAGGGACACAGACAGCCATATACAATGGTTAAGATTGAATCTCTCGGCGGAGCAGCTCCTAAGAAGGCAGCAGCTAAGGCTGAAACTGCAGCAGAACCTGTAAAGGAAGAAGCTAAGGCAGTTAAGAAGGTTTCAGCATCAATGAAGAAAGATGAACTGATTGCTTTTGCTAAAGAAAACAATATCGCTATCGATGAGAAGGCTACAAAGGCTGTAATTATCGAAGCTATTGAAGCAGCTTTAAAGTAATCTATCACATAAGTTAGGAGGTACTTTTTATGGCAAGTAAAAAAGGTGTAGGTAGCTCTAAGAACGGTCGTGACTCCGAGTCCAAACGTCTTGGTCTTAAGGCTGGTGACGGTCAGTTCGTAAGCGCTGGAAGCATTTTGGTTAGACAGAGAGGAACTAAGTTCCACCCTGGCAATAACGTAGGCATCGGCGGAGATGATACATTATTCGCTATGATTGACGGAGCAGTTAAGTTTGAAAGAAAAGACAAGACTAGAAAGCAAGTCAGCGTTTATCCAAAGGAAGCTTAATTAGATTTTATGACCCTGTATATAATATATCGTACAGGGTCTTTTTGTACCATATCGAGGAGGTACTTTTATGTTTGTAGATAGAGCCAAGATAATCATAAAATCCGGCAAGGGCGGAGACGGTGCCGTAACCTTCAGGCGTGAGCCTTTCGTTCCTCAGGGAGGACCGGACGGAGGAGACGGCGGAGACGGCGGTGACGTTGTATTTCAGGCTGACAGAAACCTGAGAACCCTGATGGATTTTAAATATAAAAGAAAATATGAGGCTGAAGCAGGCCAGAACGGTATGAAAAAGAAACGTTTCGGTAAAGACGGTGAAGATTTGATTATAAAAGTTCCTATGGGTACCGTTATCCTTGATGAAGCCACAGGAACAGTAATGAAGGATCTTACCGAGGACGGACAATCTTTCGTTGCAGCAAAAGGCGGCAGAGGCGGCAGAGGAAATGTTCATTTCAAAAATTCCGTCAGACAAGCTCCGAATTTTGCTGAGGCCGGAGGTGCAGCAAAAGAAAGAAATGTGATACTTGAACTTAAGCTCATTGCCGATGTCGGTCTTGTAGGCTTTCCTAATGTAGGAAAATCCTCGCTTCTGGCAGTTTCGACCAGTGCTCAGCCAAAAATTGCAAATTATCACTTCACTACCATTGACCCGAATCTTGGTGTAGTCCAGCTTTATGATACCAGCTTTGTTATGGCAGACATCGCAGGTATTATCGAGGGCGCAAGTGAAGGTCTTGGGATGGGATTCAAATTTCTTAAGCATATTGAGCGCACTAAGGTGCTGATTCATGTTGTGGACGTTTCAGGAAGTGAAGGACGAGATCCTATTGAAGATTTCTATAAGATAAATAAAGAACTGGAAGCATACAGCCCTAGAATTCTTAAGAAGCCACAGCTTGTAGCAGCTAACAAGATTGATATGATTGATGAGGATGATCCTAAATATCTGGAGTTTAAGGCATACGTGGAAGAACAGGGATACAAGGTTTTCCCGATGTCAGCACCGCTTAACATGGGTGTTGAAGAAATTCTGGCGGCCGCACTCAATGAACTTCAGAGAATTGAAGCTAATCCGGAGCCTGAGGAAGAAGAAATCGAATATTTCGATTTTGAATCAGATGAAAACGATCCTACCTACAGAGACATTTATGTCAGCTACAATGAAGAAGATAATGTTTATGTACTGGAAGGAAAACAGCTCACAAAAATATTCAACTCGACCAATTTCAATGATATGGGATCTCTCAGATATCTGTATAAGTATATCGAAAAGAACGGAGCCATTGATAAAATGAAAGAAATGGGTCTGGATGAAGGTGACAGTATCAGGATTCAGAACTATGAATTCGAATACTGGGACGAGTACTAAATATAAGCCCCGAATAAAACGGGGCTTTTTTGTGCAAAAAAAATGACAAACCGTAATTTTGCTTTCCGCACACTCATAAAATCAACTATATCATAGATAGAGGTGCTGAGTATGAGATTCAAGGAAAAGTTTTTAATACAGGTTGTAATCTGCCTGGTAATATTTGCGGGAATCAGATGTGCAGGAATGCTGGATGTGAAGCCTGTAAAGGAGGTAAAGGCATTTATAGGCGAGCATTTTCAACAGAACTATACGACGAAAGACATAAAGAATGTAGGCTCTCAGGTTCTCAGGGAGGCAGAAACGCTACACACCACAGTTACCTCAGCCGTAGTTAAAGCAAATCAGCTGGGTGAAGATGATAAAACCTTAGGAAAGGCGGACCAAAATGGCATTCAGATGGTCTATGCCGTAAATAACGGGAATGTTATGGCAGCCGGTATAGATAAAGAGATAGGCAAATTCATAAAAATTAAAACTGATAAGGGTATAGAGACATACGGTAATTTTTGTGAAATTACTGTACTGACAGGGGATAGAGTAAGAAAAGGTGATATAATCGGAACTTTTGACAGCAGCGGAAAAGATGAATTTATCTATCAAAAATCCTGATTTTGTGATATAATACATGGGCATGAATTTTAAGAAAAAAGGGACAGGCTATGACACAGGCAAAAAAGAAAAGGATTTCCGAAGAAGAAGTAAAAAAACTGTATATGGAATATTCCACTCCGAACCATGTAAAGGCACATTGCAGAGCAGTAGCAGAGACTGCGGTAAAACTGGCCGAATCTCTCAATAAACACGGCTACAACCTCGATCTGGGCCTTATAAAAGGTGCAGGGTTAGCACATGATGTGGCCAGAACCTCTGATGAACACTGGAAAATAGGAGCAGATGCGCTGGAGGCCTTAGGTTACAAGGATGAGGCAGACATAATCAGGGTGCATATGTTTTATTCGCCTTTTAATCCCGTAGAGAAACTTAACGAGTGTGATATGGTATGCCTTGCAGACAGACTGGTAAAAGAAGATAAATATGTGGGGCTTGACGAACGAATAGAATATATCTTAAAAAAAGCACCGGACAAGCCTGAAATAGTAGCAAATATTATGGCTCGGAAGGCAGAGACAGAAGAGCTTCTGGCAGACATCGCCGATGTAATCGGACAAACAGTGGACAGCTTGTTTTCAGATAAGGAGATTTAATAAATGGATTTAAAACTTAAATTGGATCAGCTTTTAAAAAGGGTAGAAAAACCCGGAAGGTATATAGGCGGAGAAGTTAACTCTGCAGTCAAAAATCCGGAAGATGTAGAAGCGAACTTTGCTTTCGCTTTTCCGGACCTTTATGAAATAGGAATGTCCTATCTTGGGCTGCAGATTTTATACAATGTGCTGAACAGGAAAGAAAATATATATTGTCAGAGAGTTTTCGCACCGGCTGCGGATATGGAAGATCTTATGAGGCAGGAAAATGTGCCTTTAATGACTCTTGAAACAAAGACTCCTCTTAAAGACATGGATTTTGTCGGATTTACTCTTCAGTATGAGATGTCATATACAACTGTGCTCAATATGCTTGACTTGGCTCAAATACCTCTTTACAGCAAAGAAAGAGGAGATGAATACCCTATTATCGCGGCAGGCGGCCCTTGCGCATACAATCCTGAACCACTTGCTGACTTCATAGACATTTTTGTCATTGGTGACGGAGAAAAAGCACTGCCTGATCTGGTAGAGAAATATATAGAGTGCAAAAAAGCAGGTATGGGTAAGGCGGATTTCCTTAAGGAAGCCTGCAAAATGGAAGGTGTTTATGTGCCTTCATTTTACGAACCGGAATATAGCGAAGATGGGACAATAAATAAATTATGTAAACTTTATGATGGCGCTCCAGATACTGTTCTACGCGCAATAATACCTGACATTGAATCAGTTGAGTTCCCTGTAAATCCATTAATTCCAATGGTTGAAGCAGTTCACGATAGAGCTGTTGTTGAGACCTTCAGAGGATGCACCAGAGGATGCCGTTTTTGTCAGGCGGGTATGATTTACCGTCCTGTGAGAGAGAGAAGCAAGGAAACTGTTTTAAAGCTGGCTAAATCTCAGCTGGCTAATACGGGTCACGATGAGCTTTCACTTCTTTCTCTGTCAACAAGTGACTATTCATGCTTTGAGGAGCTTGCAACTGAGCTTATCGATTATACCAAGAAGGAAAATGTCTCACTTTCACTTCCGTCACTCAGAATCGACAAGTTTGCATTTGACGTTCTCAATAAGATTCAGGAATATAAGAAGTCGGGTCTTACTTATGCACCTGAGGCCGGCACACAGCGTCTGAGAGATGTTATAAATAAAGGAGTAAACGATGATGATATTTTCAACTCCATCGAACAGGCTCTAATTTTAGGATGGAAGCATATTAAGCTTTACTTTATGATTGGACTTCCTACAGAGACATATGAGGATCTTGACGGTATTGCTGACATTGCTAAACGAATAATCGACCTGAACTATAAAATTAACGGGCCTAAGGGGGGCCGCTTCAATGTTACCGTCAGTGTATCAAACTTTGTGCCGAAGGCCGATACACCTTTCCAGTGGGAAGCACAGAATACTGCCCTGGAGTTTGAAGAAAAGCACAACTATCTAGCCCAAAAACTCAGAATCAAAGGTGTAACCTTTAATTATCATGATAATACTACCAGTGCATATGAGGCTGTATTTGCAAGGGGGGACAGGCGTACAGGCAGGCTTCTTTATGAGGCTCATAAAGCCGGAGCCAAGCTGGACGGCTGGACAGAGCATTTCAGACCGGATGCATGGGAAAAAGCATTTGCGAAAAGCGGCATAGATCGTGATTTTTACACTACCAGAAAGCGCAGCTTCGACGAAGTGCTGCCATGGGATGTTATAGATTGCGGTGTTTCCAAGAGATATCTCATAAATGAAGCTAAGAAAGCACATGACGAAAAGACCACTCACGATTGCAGGCTGGGATGTACAGGCTGCGGAATGAATAGACATATAAAATGTGCTATGGACGGTATTCTAAAAAAAGATTCTGTTCAGGAAAGGAGCCAAAGGGATGAATAACAGATATGCTATAAAGTTCAGTAAGGACGGTTATGTTAAATATACCTCCCATCTGGATCTTCTCAGAATGTTTAAACGAGCATTTAAGAAGACAGGACTGGCATTGAAATATTCTCAGGGGTTTAACCCTCACCCGAAGATGGGCTTTGCTCAGCCTCTCTCCTTGGGATATTCCAGCAGATGTGAGCTCATCGAGTTTGAGACTCAGATGCCTCACACTACCGGCGAAATTTTGGAAAAAATGCGCGGTGAAATGCCTGAGGGAATTAAGCTTCTTTCATGCTTTGAACTTGCTGAAGAGATTAAGTCTCTTGCGGCCGATGCTGATGCTGCGGAATATAAAATATGGATTCCTACAGACTTAGATGAAGAAAAGCTGCAGGATGCCATGAAATCATATCTTGAAAAGCAGGAAATAACCGCACTGAAGCGCCAGAAAAAGACAAAAAAAATGGAGCCTGTAAACATAAGACATATGATAAGAAAGCTGGAGATAAGCAAAGTAGGGCAGTTTGCCATGATAAAGGCACTGCTGGACTGCGGCAGCAAATCCAACTGCAGTCCTGAGCTTGTTATTTCAAGCTTTTGCCAGCATTCTGGAATTGACACGCCAAGGTATGATATGGAAGTCGAACGAATAAATTTATTTTTTGTAAACAAATTACAATATTAACATTGACAAAACCCCTCGAATGATGTAATATTATGTCAATAAAGGGGGCTTTTGTATGAATAGACAGAATGCGTTAAAGAATATAAATTTAGACAGCGTAAAGAGTTTTTTTATAAACCATAAGGAAAAGATTAAAACAGCAGCCCTGCCGATAGCAATCGGGCTTGCTGTTTTATTTTTCTGGTTTTACGGCTCGGGAGAGGAACCGGAAATTAAAGAAACTTCCGTTCAGACATCTTCAGGTTCATCGGAAACAGCAGAACCATCCACGTCGGAATTGAAAGAAGGTGACATCTACGTTGACATTGACGGAGCTGTGAATGCCCCCGGAGTATATAAGGTAAGCGAAGGGACCAGACTGTTTCAAGTAATTGATCTTGCCGGCGGATTAACTGAGGATGCAGCGACAGGTTCTCTTAACAGGGCTGAAGAAGTATACGACGGACAGAAGATAACAGTCATTTCTTCCACATCAGAGAGATCCTTCGAATCAGACGATTACAGCGGTGGATTGTCCGGTACATCAGGTATAACAAACGGACGAGTAAACATAAATACAGCGGACTCAGTAACCTTACAGACGATTCCCGGCATTGGTCCGTCAAAGGCATCACGGATTATTGATTACAGAAACGCTTCGGGAAAATTCAAAAAAATCGAAGATATTAAGAATGTAACAGGAATCGGGGATGCAACCTTTGAAAGCATTAAGGATTACATTACTGTGTAAACGCATCGAATGGTATAATTTTTTCCAGTTTAGTAAACAATAGCATCGAGGTGATGATATGTTTGAAACTAAAAGAAGAAAGAATTATATGACATTTATATATTCGTCCATTATAGTGGTACTCTGCCTTCTGATTGCTGCAATTGCATGGCCGACAGAACCAGCAGCCAAGCAGGTTAATAAAACCAGTCCGACAGACGACGATACAGTGGATCAGAGAGATGTCTCTGATTTTGAACCAATAGAGGAAGAACCGTCTCCTGACGAAAAAAATAACATTTTAAATGAAGATGCCACATATTATTTGGTTAAGAGTATAGATGGCCAGATAAAGGTGTTTTTTGTCAACGAAGACGGTGAACCGTTAGAGTTGGAAACCACAGATATAGTGTATGAACTTTTGAGTACAGCTGATCAGAAACTATTTGACGAAGGCTGTAAAGTCGAAAGTCAGGAGGAATTGGCCGTCTTGCTTCAGGATTTTGAAAGCTAGGTGGCATAAAAGATGAAAAAAAACTTCAAAATGGCACTTGCCGTATTCGTATTGACTATAGCTGTAATCAGCACAGCCGGTATTATTATCAGTCATTTTGAACAGACAAAGGAAGCCGTTCAGGTAGTCAGCGAGAGAGTACTTGTTCCGGGCGGACAGTCTGTAGGAATACAAATGGATGTAAAGGGTGTGCTTGTAGTCGGCCTTGAGGAAATTGAAGCGGAAACAGATATTGTGAGCCCTGGCTATGCCGCAGGCGTTCAGATAGGGGACATTATTCTTTCGGTAAACGGTCAGAAGGTATATTATGCAGAAGACGTCACAGAAGCAGTAAATAAAGCTATGTCGGAGGATGTCAAAAGGCCTTTGGAGCTGAAAGTCCTTCGAAAAGAGGAAGAACTGACACTGAATGTCACTCCTGTAAAGGACAATGAAACAGGAGAGTATAAAATAGGCATATGGGTGAAAGAAAAAATTGCAGGTATAGGAACGCTGACTTTCTATGATCCCAGAACCAATGTCTTTGCCGCACTGGGACATGGAATATATGAGAGCAGAACAGGTGCTTTGCTGAGTGCGGGAAAAGGCCGACTGCTGAGAACTGAGGTCAAGTCAATCAAAGAAGGAAAGATAGGAAAGCCGGGAGAAATCAGAGGCATCTTTTATGGCAATGAGAAACCTATTGGAAATGTACTTTTAAATTCAAGATTCGGAATTTATTCCGAAGGTACGGATTTTGATGATTTTCAGCTGGCGGAACCTATGGTAATGGGTACTCAGGCACAGGTACACGAAGGCGATGCATATATCCTGACGACAATAAACGGTGATAAGGTTGAGCGATTTGATATAAAGATAACCAGCGTGAACCGGCAGGATAAACCCGATGGAAAGGGCCTTGAAATCGAAGTGACAGATGAAAAACTGCTTTCATACAGCGGCGGTATCGTGCAGGGAATGAGCGGCAGTCCTATCATTCAAGACAACAGAATTGTTGGCGCAATAACCCATGTATTTGTCAATAATCCGACAAAAGGCTACGGCATATTTGTCCAATGGATGGTAGATGAAGGAGAGCCATTAACAAAATTTTAACAAAATGTAGGTATATATTAACAGAATATATTTATAATGCTATTCCAATGTAATTTCAAATATAGTAAAATAGTAATGGTGAAAAAAATGCCTGATTTTGGCTAGTGGTGTGTATAGGAGGAATATTATGAAGAAAATTAGAATCGGAATCGTCGACGATAATAAGGACTTTTGCGAGGTTGTTTCGGAGAACCTTTCCGCACAGGAAAATATGGAGGTAATGTTTACAGCCAACGATGGACTGGAAGCAATTGAGGAGATAAGATCAGGACAATGTCCGGATATTCTCATTCTTGATCTTATAATGCCTCATATGGACGGTTTCGGAGTACTCGAATCACTGAATAATATACAGCTGACAAGCTATCCTCGCGTTATTATGACTTCTGCAATCGGACAGGACTCCATAGTTCAGAAAGCAATGTCCATGGGTGCGCAGTATTATCTCCTTAAGCCGGTGAATATGAATCTCCTGATAAAGAGAATCAATCAGCTTGATATTGCTGCTGCAGAAGTATTTCTGCCCGCACAGGAGCAGACAAACTTAAAAAGGTCGCTTGTACTTCGCGATTCCTTACTTAACAACGATCTTGAAATAGACATAACTAATCTTATTCATGAAGTAGGTGTTCCGGCTCATATTAAAGGATATCAATATCTCAGAGATGCAATTTCCCTTGTTGTTACAAACATGGACCTGCTTGGAGCGGTCACAAAGGAGCTTTATCCAACGGTTGCATCAATGAATAATACTACTCCGAGCAGGGTGGAAAGAGCTATAAGACATGCCATCGAACTGGCATGGAATCGCGGAAAGCTAGAAACTTTGGATGCGCTTTTCGGTTATACAGTACAGAACGATAAGGGCAAGCCTACCAATTCTGAATTTATTGCTATAATTGCGGATAAGCTCAGGCTGGAACGCAAGGTTTGCTAGACATCTCTTGAAAATCCTTCACTTTATGGTATAATGATAAATTGGAGGTAATGAACATGGCAATCACACAAGAGATGATAGATAGAATTAATCAGCTGGCAAAAAAGAAAAAGACAGAAGGCCTTTCAGAAGATGAAGCTGCGGAGCAGAAGGCCCTTTACAGAGAATATATAGATGCTTTTAAGGCTAACCTTAAGGCCCAGCTCGAGATGATAGAAGTCGTGGATGACGACAAGAGTGAAGTGGAAAAGATTGAAGAAGAGGTTGAAGAACTAGAAGAGACTCTTACCGAAAGTGAAAATAAGATGAACTAGACCCGGGATTTTGACAAATTTCTCGGGTCTTTTGTTTTATAGTGTAGGTGTAAAAAGGGGGACAAACCTATGAAACACTTACCGAAAAAAATTGCTGTGCTGCTGACTGTTTTTATTCTTTCCACTATTATGGCATCGGGATCAGGTCCGGAATCAGCTATTTCCATGCTTGTATGTCAACGTACTGACATAATGAACGAATACTTCGGAGGTCACATACTATACAAGGAAGCCGCGGAGAGGATTGACAAGGTTGAAAAGGGCAGGCTTCTTTCTGAGGACCTGGCGGCGATGAAGGAGTTTTTTCAGACCGACATTGAGGAAATTACAGATTATAAAATTAAGAAAATAGATATAACAGAAATGGATGAAACATTGATTTGTGCCGTTGTAACTATAGAGTGGGAGCTTTATGGAACGGGTGGAACGGAAAATATGGAGGAGATTTATAGTGTAATAGCCGAAAAGTGTGAAAATTCTTATAAACTTGTGCAATTTTTTTAGCATACACTGTTTAAAACAGCCGGATTTTTGGTATAATGAAAAGGTCGATTTTATCAAACTCAAAGGAGCAAAAATATGAGAAACGTATATTTGGACTATTCGGCAACGACACCCGTTAAAGACGAAGTCTTAAAAGAGATGATTCCTTATTTTACTGAGAAATTCGGTAACCCATCAAGTTTATATGATAAAGGCCTTGAGGCAAAAGATGCAGTAACACATGCAAGAGAACAGGTGGCTGCACTTATAAATGCCGAGCCGAGAGAAGTATTCTTTACGGCCGGCGGTACAGAAGCGGACAACTGGGCCGTATTCGGAGTATGTGACAAGCTTAAAGATAAGGGAAATCACATTATAACAACTAAAATCGAGCATCATGCTATGCTTCATTCATGCGCTTTCCTGGAAAAACAGGGTTATGAAGTTACTTATCTTGATATTGACAAGGACGGCAGAGTAGATCTGGAACAGCTTAAGAATTCTATTACAGATAAGACCATACTTATCAGTGTAATGATGATTAATAATGAAATCGGAACGCTGCAGCCTATCAAGGAAATCGCTGAAATTGCAAAAGAATACAAGATTATATTCCACACTGATGCTGTACAGGCTCTGGGAAATGTTCCTATCGATGTGAAGGAATTAGGAGTTGATCTGATGAGCATGTCATCCCATAAGATTTATGGTCCAAAGGGAGAGGGCGCTCTTTTCATCAGAAAGGGACTCAGAATTTCAAATTACCTTCACGGCGGAGCACAGGAATCAGGAAAGAGAGCAGGTACAGAGAACCTGACCGGTATTGTGGGATTCGGTAAGGCAGCAGAGCTTGCCAGAATCAATTTTGATGAACATGTAAAGCACTGCAGCAGTCTTAGAGATTATCTTGTAGAAAGAATACTTAATGAGATTCCTGATACAGTACTCAACGGTACAATGGACGGCCGCCATCCAGGCAATGCAAACATTACATTTAAGTATATCGAGGGAGAAAGCATCCTGCTTCTCCTCAATCAGTTCGGAATCAGCGTATCAACCGGTTCCGCCTGCTCTTCCAAATCGCTGGAGCCTTCCCATGTTTTAACTGCTTTGGGAGTTCCCGTAGAGATGATACACGGTACTGTAAGGTTTACTGTAGGAGATTTTACAACTCGAGAAGATATTGACTATGTAGTTGATTCACTTAAAAATATTGTGACAAGACTCCGTGAGCTGTCACCAATTAATGAAAAGAAAGGCTGGTAATATATATGGCATTATATAACGATATTGTAATGGAACATTTTCTTAATCCTAAAAATGTAGGAGAAATGGAAAACCCTGACGGCACAGGAGTATACGGAAGCCCTGTATGCGGCGACATGATGCAGATTCAGATCAAGGTTGAAAACGATGTGATTACCGATGCAAAGTTTAAAACCTTTGGCTGCGGTTCCGCTATTGCTTCATCAAGCATGGCAACATCAATGATTATCGGAAAGACTGTTGAGGAAGCTCTTGAAGTTACCAACAAGCAGATTATCGATGAACTGGGCGGACTTCCTCCTGTAAAGGTACACTGCTCAGTACTTGCTGACAGAGCTATAAAAAATGCAATATACGATTACGCTCAGAAGAACGGCAAGACTTATGCAGCTCTCGAGGGATATGATCCTAACGCAGATGATGATGAGGACGAACATGGAGCAGTTGAAGAATAATAAATCAGGCGGACTTGATAAAAAGAAAGTATTGCTAGGTTTAAGCGGCGGGGTGGACAGCACTGCCGCTGCTTTGTTATTAAAAGAAAAAGGGTTTGAGGTCACAGGATTTTACTTTGATGTCCTTGGCCGAAACGAGAATGGCCGTAAGGAAGCATCCCAGGTTGCAAGTCAGCTTGGGATAGAGTTTATTTATGCAGACGTTTCTGAAGAATTCGGAGAAAAGGTAATAGGGAATTTCTGCTCAGAATATTTATGCGGCAGAACTCCTAACCCTTGCGTTGTATGTAACCCGAATATCAAGTTCAAAAAGCTTGTTGAAACGGCTGACAGCATAGGAGCCTTTTATATAGCTACGGGCCATTACTGCAGGATTTATCGTGATGATAATAAAGGTGCCTGCTATGTCATGCGTGCAGCCAACGAAAAAAAGGATCAGTCCTATATGCTGTACAGACTCGGTCAGGATGTCTTAAGACGCCTTATTTTTCCTCTCGGCGAGTTTTCCAGCAAAGATGAAACAAGGGAACTGGCTCGGAGTAAAAACCTTCAGAACGCCGAAAAAAAGGACAGTCAGGAGATTTGCTTTGTAGATCCTGACAAAAATTATGTTGAATATATCAAGGCACTAGGCTTTGATTCACGCCCTGGAAAATTTATAGACAGAGATGGAAAAGTACTGGGTGAACACAAGGGAATCGTAAATTATACCATTGGCCAAAGAAAAGGGCTGGGAATTGCACTGGGTAAACCGGCGTTTGTTACAGCCATTGATTATGGCAATAACACAATTACTTTGGGGGACAATGAGGATCTGTTCAGTAATGTGGTGATTTCCTGTGACAATGTTTTTGCTTATGGACAGGCAAAGGACTATGATGGAATGAGGATAATGGCAAAAGTAAGGTATTCTGCACGTCCTGCTGAGGCTGTCATTAAAGTTGACGGTAATAAAATTACGACAACTTTTAAAGAACCCCAGCGTGCCGCTACCCCGGGTCAGTCAATTGTTTTTTATATAGATGATCATGTCGTCGGCGGAGGCTTTATTGAATAATGTACTATACTTACATGTTGCGGTGTGCTGACAATTCCATATATACGGGAATAACCACAGATGTAGCACGCAGATTTGCAGAGCATTCAGGACAGATATCGGGGAAATGCGCTAAATATACAGGAAGTCGCAGGGCTGTGAGAATGGAGGCCGTGTGGGAATCTGAAAATCGCGAAACTGCCTCGCGCCTTGAATACTATATCAAAAAATTGCCAAAATATAAGAAAGAACAGCTGGTTGACAGTAATGACAATTTGAAAAAATTTCTGTCAGACAAGCTCGATTGCAGTGCATATAAACCATTCAACTTCAAATAATAATTTTGAAGGGGTGATGATATATGAAAAAGGCTGCAAGCGTGGCTATAGCAACAGCGGCGGTGGGTACTGCCGCATATATGGCTTATTCCAAAATGAAACCGCATGCAAAGAGGGAGCTTAAAAACGAATTCAAGGATACTTTTCGTCACATGGACAATGTGAGGAGCAATCTCGGAGATGTGCGTCAGGACATGACGGAAATGGCTAAGACATTGAAGAATCAGATGTAGAGAAAAGACAAAAAACCTGCGGATGAAACAATTCTGCAGGTTTTTCCTTTAAAAAAGGGAAAAATTATGATATAATATAATGAAGATTTTTTTGCAGTAAAGAGGGTAGTAAATGGATACGAATTTATCAGATAAAGGAATGCGATTGCTGAAGAAAGGTAAACGAGGATTTTTTCGCGTAGTCTTCAGCAGACTTGGTATTTTTGTTGTTTTACTTTTAATTCAGCTTTTTATACCCATTGCTCTGGCAAACTGGTTCGGGCAATATCTTCCTCATTATTTCAGCATAAACTTAGCTTTTATTGTGGGGATGGTGCTTTATCTCCTGAACAGCGGTTTCGACCCCACAGCTAAAATAACCTGGCTGATTTTAATTATGCTGGCGCCTTTATTTGGCGCATTTATGTTGCTTTATACGAGGACAGATTTTGGTCATAGAGCTATAAAAAAGCGACTGGAAATTCTCTATGATGAAACCAATCAGAGTCTGAAACAGGATCCGGAAGTCATGCATGAGCTTGGTATTGCTAATCCTGAGTCGGTTTCCTTATCAAGATACCTTAGACGAAGCGGTTGTTTTCCGGTATATAAAAATACTAAGGTAAAATATTTCCCCCTTGGCGAGGATAAATTTGAAGAACTTCTGAAGCAGCTGGAAAAAGCTGAGCATTTTATTTTTCTCGAATACTTTATAGTTGCCGAGGGACTTATGTGGGGAAAGGTTCTGGATATTCTTGCAAGGAAGGTCAGAGAGGGTGTTGATGTTCGCATTATGTATGACGGAACCTGCGAATTTTCCACACTTCCGCACGATTATCCAAAGAGACTTCAAAAATTAGGAATAAAATGCAAAATGTTTTCACCTGTAACACCGTTTATTTCCACCCATTACAATTATCGTGATCACCGCAAAATTCTTGTAATCGACGGTCATACAGCTTTTACAGGCGGAATTAATCTTGCGGATGAGTACATCAATAAATCTGTAAGATTCGGCCACTGGAAAGATACAGCCGTTATGCTTCAGGGTGTGGCGGCCAGGAGTTTTACTCTGATGTTCCTGCAAATGTGGAATATCGATGAAAAAGTTCCTGAGATAGAAAAATTTATCCGCTGCTATCCTGTACCGGAAAATCAGTGTAGTGGTTTTGTAATACCATATGCCGATTCACCTCTGGACAATGAAAAAACCGGCGAAATGGTGTATATAGATATACTGAACCGTGCACAGAAATATGTGCATATCATGTCGCCTTACTTAATACTCGACGGTGAAATGGAAATGGCAATAAAATTTGCTGCTGAAAGAGGCGTGGATGTTTCCATTATACTCCCGGGAATTCCTGATAAAATCGCTCCTTACGCGCTGGCGAAGACCCACTATAAATCACTGCTCGATTCCGGCGTTAAAATTTATGAATATACGCCGGGCTTTGTACATGCTAAGGTATTTGTCAGTGACGATGTTAAGGCTGTGGTGGGAACCATTAATCTTGATTACAGGAGCCTTTATCACCACTTTGAGTGTGCTGCATACATGTACGGAACCGAATGTATCGACGATATAGAGAAGGATTTTCTGGATACTGTATCAAAATGCAGACCTGTTACTTATGAAACTATAAAAAAAGAGAAGATAGGCTACAAAATTCTTGGTATTCTAATGAAAGCAGTTGCACCGCTTATGTAGCCGTGGTAAAATTATGTATTATGTGTTTACAAATTCAGGAGGAATTAATATATGGAAAAACTAGGCTTAAATGAAATAAGGCAGATGTTTAGAGACTTTTATGTCAGCAAGGGTCATTACCCGGGCAAAAGCGCATCATTGATCCCGCAGAATGACAAGAGTCTTCTTATTATAAACTCTGGTATGGCACCTTTAAAAAACTATTTTGCCGGTGTTGAGACTCCGCCTGCAAAGAGAATGACTACATGCCAGAAATGTATCAGAACAGGCGATATTGACAATGTAGGCATCACCTCAAGACATGGTACATTCTTTGAAATGCTGGGAAACTTCTCCTTTGGTGACTATTTCAAAGAACAGTCTCTTGAATGGGGGCTTGAATTCATCAAGGACTGGCTTAAGATTCCTTTTGATAAGGTATGGGCAACTGTTTATGAAGACGATGATGAAGCCGTAGAAATATGGAAGAAGCTTGGAATGCCAGAGGAAAGAATCGTAAGACTTGGAAAGGAGGACAACTTCTGGGAAATCGGTCTTGGACCATGCGGACCTTGTTCTGAAATATATTTTGACAGAGGTCCGGAATACGGCTGCGGAAAGCCTGACTGCAAACCGGGCTGTGACTGTGACAGATATCTGGAATTCTGGAACCACGTATTCACACAGTTCTCCAAGGAAGAGGACGGTTCTTACAGCAATCTTGAACATCCTAACATCGACACAGGAATGGGTCTTGAGAGAATGGCATGCATAATGCAAGGCGTTGACTCTATCTTCGATATAGACACTATCAGACACATACTGGACGGAGTAGTTGCTAAATCCGGGGTAGAATACAAGGATGGACAGGCACCTACAGATATTTCAATAAGAATTATCACTGACCACTTAAGATCAATTACCTTTATGATTGCTGACGGCATCATGCCTTCAAACGAAGGCAGGGGATATGTACTCAGAAGACTTTTAAGACGTGCTGCAAGACACGGCAGACTTCTAGGAATACAGGGACCTTTCCTTGCTGAACTTTCAAATAAGGTTATAGAAGTATCCGGAGAAGCATATCCTGAATTAGTAGAGAAAAAGGACTACATTCAGAAGCTGATCTCAGTAGAAGAAGAAAAATTCGCTTCAACTATCGACCAGGGCGAAGAGATTATCAGACAGTATGTTGAAGAACTTAAGGCTTCCGGCAAGACAGTTCTCGACGGAGAAAAGGTGTTCAAGCTCTATGACACTTTTGGATTCCCGCTTGAACTTACTGAAGAAATTCTTGCCGAAAACGGCTGCACTGCAGATACAGACGGTTTCGCAGCAAACATGCAGAAACAGAAGGAACTGGCAAGAACAAGCAGAAAAGTTGGAGAAGACGAAGCATGGAAGGGCTCAGAGCTTGACATCGATGTTCCAAAGACTGAGTTCACCGGATATGAAAAACTTGAAGACGAAGGTAAAGTTCTTGCACTTATCAATGAATCCGGACTTACTGAAACTGTAGAAGAAGGCCAGAAAGTTAAAATTATACTTGACAAAACACCATTCTATGCTGAAGGCGGCGGACAAGTAAACGATAATGGTTTTATGTCTACTAAAGATGGTGTTGCAAGTGTAGAAAAGGTTGAAAAGAAAGATGGCGTCTTCTACCACAGCGGTACTGTTGTAAAAGGTACTTTAAAAACGGGAGACACTGTTTTAGCTCATGTTGATCATATCAGGAGAAATAAGACTGCAAGAAACCATACAGCAACTCACTTATTGCAGAAAGCTCTCAGAACTGTTCTTGGAACTCATGTACAACAGGCCGGTTCCATGGTTAATGACAAGATTCTCAGATTTGACTTTTCTCACTTTGAAGCAGTTACAAAGGAACAGCTTGCAGAAGTTGAGAAAATCGTAAATGCTGTAATCAATGAATTCATGGATGTTTCATGTAAGGAAATGTCTATGGAGGAAGCCCAGGCAGCAGGCGCTATGGCACTATTCGGTGAAAAGTACGGAAATGTTGTAAGAGTTGTAAATGCCGGTGGATGGTCCATTGAGCTGTGCGGCGGTACACATGTGAGAAACACAGGTGAAATCGGTGCATTCAAGATTCTTTCAGAAGGCGGCGTTGCTTCCGGAGTAAGAAGAATAGAAGCTACAACCGGTACCGGAGTCCTCGAAGAAGCAGTAAAGGCTGAAGCTATAATCGAAAAGGCCTGCGAGCCTCTTAAGTGCAATAAGAACGCACTTGCCGATAAAGTCAAGGCAACTTCCGAAGAACTTAAAGCTGTTAAAAAGGAACTTGAAGAGATTAAAAAAGCGGCAATGGGCGGTGAAGTTGATTCAATGGTTGCTAATGCTAAAGAAATCAACGGCATTAAACTTGTTACCAAGGAATTCGCTGACTGCAGCATCAACGATCTGAGAAGTCTCTCTGATGATATTAAGGCTGGTCATAAGGGTATCGTAATGGTATTTGCGGCTGTAAACGGCGAAAAGGTTACTTTCCTGGTATCAATCACAGACGATTTACTGGAAAAGGGACTTCACGCAGGTAATATGATTAAGCAGATAGCTGCAGCATGCGGCGGCGGTGGCGGCGGAAAGGCTGACATGGCACAGGCCGGAGCAAAGGATGCAACTAAAATTAATGATGCATTTGCGGTTGCAGAAAATCTTTTAAAATAGTATAATGTCCATAAGAAGAAGTCCAGCGGTGTGATGTCAAGTGAGAAATGAGAAAAAAATCATATACTTT
>CALZOZ010000023.1 GCA_945828095.1 uncultured Clostridia bacterium | reverse complement strand
AGGCATATGACATTGCAGGAACTGATGGATAGAAACTACGAGCAGGGCTTGGAGCAAGGTTTGGAGCAAGGCCGCGCCGAGGGCGAAGCTGCAGGTATGGTTAAAGGCGAACTGGAAGCCGCACGAAAGCTTGCCCGTGCCATGAAAGCAGACGGCGAGTCTGTAGAACGAATTGGTAAGTATACAGGTCTCTCCCCTCAGGAGTTAGAAAACCTCTAAACCTTACAAAAATGTAAGCTTAGACAAAGGAAATGTAAGCCAAAACTATGGCAGAGCATTTCCTTTTTTTGTACAATAAATGTATGAAAAGTGAGGCGGCTGCCAGGCCGCCGGGCAGATTGATAAAAAGAAAGGGGACCCGAAGGGAGAAAAGTAAAATGGCAATACTAGAAGTAAAGAATGTAAAGAAGATATATACCACTAGGTTTGGGGGAGCCAAGGTGCAGGCGCTTTCCAACGTATCATTTTCGGTGGAGGACGGGGAATTCGTGGCAATCATGGGCGAGTCCGGCTCCGGCAAGACCACCCTTTTGAATATTCTCGCGTCGCTGGATAAACCGACCAGCGGAGAGGTGACCTTAAAGGGCATGAACCTTTCTCACATCAGAGAAAAGGACATAGCAGCTTTCAGAAGGGATCACCTGGGGTTCGTGTTTCAGGACTTTAACCTGATGGATAATTTTTCGGTGATGGATAACATCTTTCTGCCTCTGGTGCTTTCCGGCAAAAAATATCCGGAGATGAGCCAACGCATCAAACCTATTGCAGCGAGCCTTGGCATCAGCGAGATTCTTCAGAAATATCCTTACGAGATTTCCGGCGGGCAGAAGCAAAGAACTGCAGTGGCAAGGGCGGTCATTACCAATCCTGAGCTGATTCTGGCGGACGAACCTACAGGGGCGCTGGATTCCAAGTCTGCCGATGAGCTTCTTGATATTTTCAGAGAAATAAATGAGTCGGGACAGACCATTCTCATGGTTACCCACTCAATCAAGGCGGCCAGCAAAGCGGGAAGGGTGCTCTTTATAAAGGATGGAGAGGTTTTCCACCAGCTTTACAGAGGGGCAGGTACCGACGAGGAAATGTTCCAGAGGATTTCTGACACGCTGACCATGCTGCAGGCGGGCGGCAATATGCAGGCAGGCGGTGAAATTAAGGCAGGCGGTGAGAGACAATGACAAGGGGACTATTTGCAAAGCTTGCGTCTGCCAACATTCGCAAGAACAGAAAAATCTACGCACCGTACATTTTCGCCTGCGTAGGTGTGGTGATGATGTTCTATCTAATCTGCAGCCTATCCTATGATCCGGATATTCTGGACTTTTACTGCGGAGGATCTTTAATGGTGATACTCCGTTTGGGCTGCATTGTAGTGGGAATTTTTGCAGTGATTTTTCTCTTTTATACCAGCAGCTTTCTCATGAAAAGAAGAAAGACGGAGCTGGGACTGTATAATGTGCTCGGATTGGGGAAAGGGCACATTGCAAAGGTTCTGGCCTGGGAGACCCTCATGGTCTGGGGCGAAAGCGTGGTGCTGGGGCTGATTTCAGGAATGATTTTCGGAAAGCTGGCCCAGGTGTGCCTGCTTCGCATGATGGGAGGAGGCGTGAACTACAATTTTAGTATCAGTGCCAAAACCATGGTGATTACGGCTGCTTTGTTCGCGGGGATATTTGGTGTTATCTACATCAAAAATGTGATTGAGATTTACAGAATGAAGACCATCGATCTTCTGTACAGTGCAAAACAGGGTGAAAAGAAGCCTCGGGCCAACTATGTTCTGGCAATTGCCGGTGTTATCATGCTTGGGGCAGGCTACTACATTGCACTGGCGGTGAAAAATCCGCTGGAAGCGATTACATTCTTCTTCTTTGCGGTTATTCTGGTCATTGCGGGGACCTATTCCTGCATGATTTCAGGCAGCGTGGCGCTGCTTTCCGCACTGAAAAAAAACAAGACCTACTATTACAAGACAAATCATTTTATTTCCACATCTGCCATGATGTTCAGAATGAAAAAGCACGGTGCCGGTCTTGCCAGCATCTGCATTCTGGCTACCATGGTACTGGTGATGATTTCCTCCACGGCATGCCTGTATATCGGTGCCGACAAAGCTATGGAGATCAACTATCCAAGGGATATGGAAATGCAGTATGCGGCCTACGGTACTGACAGAGCCACTCTGGATGCTTCTGCATTAGACCTGAACAGGGTGATTACAAGGGCGATGAATGATGAGGATGTGCGAACTGCGGGCGATATTGAGTACAGCCTGTGCAGCTTATATGCAAAGCCGGATGCGACAGATGAAACGGCATTCAGCTGTGCAGCCTTTAGCGGAGATACATCGGTCATCAGCGTGTCTGTGGTCACCGTGGATGATTACAACAAAAATTTTGGTAAAAATGCGGTGCTGGCCAATGATGAGGTGCTGGTGTATGGCAAGGGCGTAAGTTACGACGAGTCTGTTATCAGCTTCGGAGGCATGAAGCTGAAGGTGGCAGGTGAGGCTGAGGGCCTTGTGATACGCGGAGCAGATGCGGCAGATATAAGCGATTGCCTTTATATAGTTACGGCAGACGAGGATGTACTTCTGAAAATATATGATGCTATGGAAAAGGAAGCCACAGCTAAAAATTATCCAAGACCGGGACTTGTGGCCTATAGGGCTTTCGACCTTATGTCTGATGATGGGCTGCGTGTTCAGGATAACGACAAGCTGAACCGTGTTCAGGATGCTATATACACGGTTCAAAGTGAAAGTTATAATGGAGCCTTTGGAAAACCGGTAAAGTACGACAGCTTAAATTTCAGCATCAGAAACAGAAATGCTGCGGGAGAAATCTACGGGCTTTACGGCGGACTGTTTTTCCTGGGTATCCTTCTCAGTATCCTTTTCATGGGTGCTGCTGTGATAATCATGTACTACAAACAGGTCATCGAGGGGTACGATGATAAGGAAAGGTTTGATATCATGCAGAAAGTCGGAATGAGCCTTGGTGAGGTAAAGAAGACTATAAACTCGCAGGTCCTGACAGTGTTCTTCATTCCTCTGCTGGGGGCAGGAGTGCACATGGCCTTTGCCTTCCCTATAATTGCTCTGATGCTCAGAGTGTTCATGATAAGCGATATATCGCTGCTGGCGATTATAACTGTGGGCGCCTTTATTGCCTTCGCTTTGTTCTACATTGTTTCTTACCTGATAACTTCAAGAGCCTACTACAAGGTTGTGGCTGCGGAGTAGGATGAACTTAGGACAGCCGAAGCGGACAGTAAAGACGGGCGGCCGAGGTGGACAGTCAATGCGGACAGATTTGTAATGAAACTGCAATTTTGTCCGCTTTTTTATTTTTTGGTGGCCTGAATCGGCCGATTTCGTTACAAAAAATGTAAGAGTGGGACATTTGTCCGCTTTTTTGCAGGTTTTGTCCGCCTTATTGGCATAAAACACGGACAATCGTGCTTGAAAATAAGAGTTTTGTCCGCATCCAATATTGGCAGAGAATATTATGCAATTATTTTATAAAAATGTAAAAATTAACTTGCCATATATTTACAAAATGATGTATAATAATGTAAATTGCATGATGAATCACGCATCACGCATCACGGGTGCATGCATCACACGTCATGCGAACAGGAGGGTATTATGGAAAGATTGTTTTTTCGTGAAAAAATAAAGCAGGACTACAAGCAGTTGGAAGAGGGTGTAATGCTGGACAGGCAGAAGTTTGTTGTGGGCGTGATTGGAATAGGTGCAGGAGCCGGTGCAACTTTTACGGCCATGGGCCTGGCTTTCAGGCTGGGAGAGATGACATCAGGTGTGACCTATTTGGAAGGGCAGCCTCACGGCAACGAGTGCGTTTCGCCATACAGGCTGCTGGCGGTGGACAGGGATTTTCGCCGCACAGCCGAAAAGAACGGGCACGGGACAGGCAGGCTTAATCTGTACAAGAAAGTAAACTGGCAGATTTACGAACCCGAGGAAGCGGAGAATGCAATGCAATCTCACAGGGGTCAGGAAATTCCCACGGACTTTAGGCACCTGCCGGGCCGGATAATAATAGTTGACAACCCCCTTTCTTTCGATGACCTTGACCTTGTTGTTGCAGTTATAGACCCCTTTCCGCCAAGAATTTCGGCAGGGCTTGAGACCTACAAAAAAATCAGGGAGGTTGCCGCAAAGGGTGGCCCGCAGCACCGAGAGGTTCTTTGGCTTATAAACAAGTCCGATGAGGGTATGGCTCGCAGAGAAACGGAACGGTTCCTGAAACTTAAATTTGACTTTGAGCAGAGATTATTGCCGGAAGAAGTCTTTTACAAGGCTGCATATAACTGCAGTCAGCCCTTTTTTATGAGTGAAACGGAAGGGCTAGATCGTCTGGCTGCAAAAATTATAAACTCAATATAGAGTATCCCCCATATTTTACTATTTAATTTTTTGTCGAAATGTAGTATAATATCTGTGTATGTATAAGAAAATGTCAAAACGTTAATTTTGTAATGATATAAAATCGGGGGACGATTAATGATTACTTTTGATCACGTAACTAAAAAATACCGTACCAACATCGGTCTTGACGATGTAAGCGTACATATTAATAAAGGCGATTTTGTCTTTCTGGTAGGCCCAAGCGGTGCAGGCAAGTCCACCTTCATCAAGCTCATTCTGAAGGAAATTGATGCAGATGAAGGCACAATCCAGGTTGGAGATTTTGAGGTTACCAGCCTTTCCAACCGTGAAATACCAATGTTTCGCCGCAAGGTAGGAACAGTCTTTCAGGATTTCAGACTGCTGCCTAAGAAGACAGTGTTTGAAAATGTGGCCTTTGCCATGGAGGTGCTCCATAAGAGCCCAAGACAGATAAGAAAACAGGTGCCTCAGATACTCAGCCTTGTGGGCATCAGCGACAAGGCTCACAAGTATCCGGACGAGCTTTCAGCAGGTGAGCAGCAGAGAGTGGCTATAGCCAGAGCAATTGTAAACAATCCTACAGTGCTTATAGCTGACGAGCCTACGGGAAACCTTGACCCGAATACAGCATGGGAAATCATGGACCTTCTGGATCAGATCAATCTGAGAGGCACTACCATCGTAATGGTAACCCATGCCAAGGACATCGTCGATAAGATGAAAAAGAGAGTAATAGCGATAGAGAGAGGCCGCATCGTCAGAGACGAACAGGGCCAGTATGGATATAAGGGGGAGGAAAGTTTTGAATAGCTTATTTTACAACATAAAACAGGGCTTCGTTCAGATTTTCCGTAACCGGGGAATGAGCCTTGCATCTATATTTTCAATAGTTGCCATGCTGCTGATTCTGGGTCTTTTCTTTGTAATCACAGTGAACATCAATCTCTTTACTGAGGTTGTAAAGCAGGACTACGACCAGGTGGAGGTTTTCCTTCTGGATAAGACCACTAAGGCGGATGCTGAGCAGCTGATGGCTGATATTAAAAAACAGGACGGCGTAAGCGAAGTCGAATACAGAGGCAAAGATGATGCGCTTCAGATACTCAAGCAGCGCTGGGGCGAAAGCGGATATCTGCTGGACTCACTGGGAAAGAATCCTCTGCCGGCTTCTATTCTTATAAGCGTGGATTCTCTGGATAATGCAGGGGCCATAGCCAGATATGCGGGAACTCTCGAGGGTGTTGACGACATCCAGTACTATCAGGAGACTGTGGACAAGCTGACCAAGATTACCAATTTCCTTCAGATAGGGGCACTGGTTATCATGGCTTTCCTCGTGGTGGTATCCGTTGTGGTAGTTTCCAACACTGTCAAGCTGACGGTATTCGCCCGTGCAAAGGAAATCAGAATTATGAAATATGTTGGCGCTACCAACTGGTTCATCAGAGGACCTTTCCTTGCAGAGGGCATTATTATCGGAGTGCTGGCTGCTCTCATTTCTACAGGACTGATTGCGCTGATTTACTCTAAAATAATAGAAAGCATAGGCCCTCAGGTTCTGGCTATAGTATCAAGCCCGTTGATTTCTGCAGGGTATATGACCAGCAATATGATCATAATCTTTGTTGCACTTGGTGCCAGCATCGGTGCCTGGGGAAGTATCATTTCCATGAGAAGATTTCTTGATACTTAGGATTTTACAGGGGGATTTGAATGATGAAGAAAAAAAGTCTGATATTGACACTGATAGCGGTTCTGACATTTACCATGTGTGCTGCAGGTTTTGCCCTTGCGGCTTCTGAAAGCGACCTGAGAAACGACCTGGACAATGTAGAGGCGGCACAGGATGAGTTAAGTAAGAAAATGGCCCAGATTGAGAAGGATGTTAAGGAAATGCAGAAAAAAGTCGACAACCTTAACTACATGATCAATCAGACAACTGCAGAGATAAATTCAACAGAAGATAAAATAGCCAAAAAAGAAAAGGAAATGGCAGAACGTGAAGATAATCTTAATGAGAGACTTAAGGTTATGTATAAGAACGGCTCTGTGGGCTTTGTGGATATTCTGCTGGGCTCAAACAGCATTTCCGAATTCGTTTCCAATATGGAAATAATCCAGAAGATTTACAAGAACGATATGGAGGTTCTGGAGACTCTTAAGAAAGAGCACGAAGAACTTCAGGAAATAAAGGCGACGCTAAAGGAAAGGAAGACAAAGCTGGCTTCTCAGAAAACGGAGCTTGCAGACGAAAAGGCTCAGCTGGATGTCAAGAAGAAAGAGCTGGAGGCCGAAGAAGATAAGCTGAAGGCAGAGGCTGACAGGCTTACTGCTGAGATTATCAAGCTGATGGACAAGAACAGCCCTTATGTAGGCGGACAGTTTACGTGGCCTTGCCCTGCCAGCAGATATATTTCATCATCCTTTGGAAACAGACTGCATCCTACTCTCCATGTGTGGAAATTCCATACGGGCGTTGATATCGGATGTGCGGCCGGAAAGGATATTGTAGCGGCAGCTTCTGGAAAAGTTATAATGTCTCAGGAGTACGGCGGTTACGGAAACTGTGTAATGATTGACCACGGCGGCGGCATAGTTACTCTTTATGGGCATGCTTCCAAGCTCCTTGTCAGTCAGGGACAGACTGTAAAACGTGGACAGACTATTGCGCTGGTAGGATCAACCGGACGTTCTACGGGACCTCATCTTCACTTCGAGGTTCGTAAAAACGGTGAGTACATAGATCCGATGAGTTACTTTTAGATGAGATATGAAACTGAATCCGACTATTATACAATTACTGAATAACAGAGGCATTACAGACGAAAAAGATATAACAGAATTCCTTTCGGAGAAGCCTCAGAAAACATACGACCCATCCCTGCTGGACGACATTTCGGCAGGGGTGGATTTAATATTGTCCGAAATCAGCAGAGGAACCAGAATCTGTGTATATGGGGACTATGATGCTGACGGCATAACATCCACTTCCCTCATGCTCAGCGTGCTGGGACACCTTATGCCTAAGGAAAGGCTGGACTACTACATTCCATCTCGTTTTGAGGAAGGCTACGGCCTTAATATGGAGGCGGTGAAGCATATTTCCGAAAGCGGTGCGGGCATGATTATAACTGTGGACTGCGGCAGTGTTTCATCAGAAGAGGTGGAATACGCAAAGAAACTGGGTATGGAGATTGTGGTGACAGATCACCATAACATAACCGACAAGATGGCAGACTGCTTTTTGATAAACCCTAAGAAGCCGGGAAACCCATATCCCTTCCATGAGCTTTCCGGATGCGGAGTTGCATTTAAGACCGCCCAGATTCTGCAGCAGAAGGCAGGTCTTCCTAAGAGCGTTCTGACAGAGGTTCTGGATCTGGTTGCTATAGGCACCATAGGAGACATTATGCCTCTGGTGGATGAAAACAGAACCATGGTCAAATACGGCCTCAAAATGATAAATACGGGAAGAAGACCGGGACTTCGCAAGCTGATAGAAGGAGCAGGACTGAAGATCGGTTCCATCACATCAGAGAATGTGGGCTTCGTCATAGTGCCTCATCTCAATGCCAGCGGAAGAATTGAGGACGCATCACAGGCTGTAAAGCTTCTGACTGCTGATGAGGGAGACAGCTGCATTGAAGAAATCGTGGAGGATCTTTTATTTAAGAATCAGGAGAGAAAGCGCCTGCAGGCGGAAGCATATAAATCCTGCACCGCAGTGTTGGATAGGGAGAATCCGGAGGATTTTCTGCTTATAGAGTCTGAAGATGCCCACGAGGGCATAGCTGGTATAGCCTGCGGAAGGATAAAAGACGCATATTACAGACCTTCGGCTATTCTCACACCGACGGGAAGCCGTGGAGAGCTGCTTAAGGGAACCGGAAGAAGCATAGAAGGAGTAAACCTTTATCAGCTTTTGAAAAATCACGAGGACCTCTTCGAAAAATTCGGCGGACATGCGGGAGCATGCGGATTTACCATGAAGAGGGAAAACCTTGAAACCCTCAGAAAAGGTCTCCTTAAGGATATGGCAAAGCTTGCAGAGGAAAATCCTGAGCTTTTCGTGAAAAAGTATCATGTGGATATGGAACTGGGATTTGAGAACATAAATATTGCCTTTGCCCAGCAGCTGGAGCTTCTGGCACCTTTCGGCAACGGAAATCCTAAGCCTTTGTTTAAGCTTGTTAATGTGACAATAAACGATGTCAGGTTCATGGGAAATGAAAACCAGCATGTCAGGTTTACAACCTATGACCGGGAAGGAAGAAGCATTCAGTGCGTTCTTTTCAGTCGCGCAGCCGATTACGGCATGATGTTATACGCCAAAAGACCCGTTGACATTATCGGTCATCTGGAATGTCAGGTATGGCAGGGAACTAAGAGACTTCAGTTCATGGTCGAAAAAATTAAGTTTGACTAAATTTGGAAGCGATGATATAATGATGTGTGTAGTTTAGTAATTTAACCAGTAAAACCGAAAAACCGGCCCTTGCATTGCAGAGGGTTGTGCGGGACTTTCTTGGGAGGATAAGTTAATGGCATACGAATCAAAGTTTAAAAGAGATGATATTGACGAATTATTTGATGCAGTGCTGACACTGGAAGACAGAGAGGACTGCTATAGGTTTTTTGAGGATATCTGCACTATCAACGAGATACATGCGATTGCGCAGAGACTGCAGGTGGCCAAACTGCTTTCGGAAAAGAAGACTTACAGTGAGATTGAGTCGATTACCAAGGCATCAACAGCTACAATCAGCAGGATCAATAAATGTCTGGTTTATGGCGCGGACGGATACAAGAGAGTTCTGGAAAGACTAAAAGAGGATTAATAAAAGCTTAGAATGGAAGAACGCCGCCGGCGTTCTTTGCTTTTTGTGGGGCTAAAAATTATTGAGAGGTAAATGCTATGAAATATAAGGTTTTTATCTGCGACATGACCGGTGACAGATGCGATCCCAAAGAGGTCAGCAGGCAGCTTTGCAGTGAAGCCATAAACACCTATTTAACTATGGAAAAGATCGAGTCCCCGGATTTGCCGGAAAATGCTCCGGTCTCACCTGAGGATTTTCTTACAGAGGAAAAGGGAAAGCCTTATCTGAAGGACTATCCCGTCCATTTTAACGTAAGCCATTCAGGCCTATTGTGGCTCTGCATGGTGGGAGATGCACCCTGCGGCATAGACATACAGCAGGAAAAGGACTGCAGCTTTGAGAAAATTGCAGAGCGCCATTTTAATGAGGCGGAGCAGGAGTATGTGAAGCGGGAAGGCATCGAAGGATTTTTCAGACTCTGGACTATGAGGGAAGCCTATGGCAAGTACACAGGACAGGGATTTTACGGCAGCATGCCGTCCTTCATCGGACCTGACGGACAGCCTGTAAAAGAGGCTGACGGTGCCTTTATACACGAAATTGAAATAGGCTCAGGTATATACTGTGTCTGCTGTACAGGAGGTAAAGATGACCGAATCGAGTTTATCGGATAAGGATAGAGAAAAGGCCAGACAGGCGGCTCTGCGAAAACTTTCCGTAAGAGACAGAACGGAAAAAGAAATTCTGGACTTCCTGAAGGAGGCAGGCTGCACCGGCGCGGAAGCAGAGGAGATAACATCTGAATTCAGGGAATGGGGCTACATCGATGATGAAAAATACTGCCGCAGATATTTTGAATACGGCAGAAGCAAAGGCAAGGCCTCGGCGCGAATAATAAAGGAATTGGTGCAGAAGGGCATCTCAGCGGAAAAAGCCAGAGATGTCCTTGAAGAACTCACAGACTGTACCGCTGATGACAGGGAAGCTGCGCTGTCCGTGGGAATGAAGATGGCTTTAAATCAGACAGACCTAGGGAAAGACATTGATGACCGGTTTCTGGCCCGAGTGGGCAGAAGGCTTGCCGGACTGGGATATGACAGCAGTACCTGTTATTATGTTATAGGAAAGGTAAGAGATTACGGCAAGGAAAGAGAAAGAGAAGATGAATGATCAGTTTCAGAGAACCCGAATGTTAATCGGGCAGGAAAATTTAGATAGACTGGCAGGATCCAAGGTGCTTGTTTTCGGTGTAGGCGGCGTGGGCGGATATGTCTGCGAGGCTCTTTGCCGCGCGGGAGTAGGCCGGATTGACATTGTGGACAAGGATGTGGTCGATGTGACCAACATAAATCGCCAGATAATTGCAACCCACGAGACTGTGGGACGGCCCAAGGTGGAAGTGTGCAGGGAGAGAATGCTTTCCATAAATCCCGATGTAATTGTGGATGCACGGGAGTGCTTTTATCTGCCTGAAAAGGCTTCGGAGTTTGATTTTGGGGCTTACGACTATGTTGTTGATGCCGTAGATAATGTGACGGCAAAGATAGATATCATATGCAATGCCAGGGCTGCCGGAGTGCCTGTTATCTCGTCCATGGGCACGGGCAACAAGCTTGACCCCACCATGTTCAAAATAGCAGATATTGAAAAAACACAGGTATGCCCCCTGGCCAAGGTGGTTAGAAAGGAACTTCGCAAGCGAGGCGTTTCATGTGTAAAGGTTCTCTACTCTGAGGAGGAGCCGAGAAAGCCTTTAAGTGATGACACAAGAACGCCTGCAAGCATCAGCTTTGTGCCTTCATGTGCAGGGCTGATAATTGCAGGCCGGGTGATTTTAGATATTCTTGAGATTTGACAGGTCAAGGGGGCTTACGAGCTCCCTTTCTATATAATCCAGCATCTTGTCAGCATCGTCAAAAATGCCGAAAATGTCAAGGCATGAGGCCTTCATAAAGCCCTTGCTGACTGTGTCTTCAAGGAGCTGACGCAGCAGGTCATAGTATCCGTTCACATTGAATACAGCGATAGGCTTGTTAAGCTGCCCCAGCTGCTTTAGTGTGAGGATTTCAAAGAATTCCTCGTAAGTGCCGATACCGCCAGGGGTCATGATGAAGGCATCGGAGCGGCTTTCCATCAGCTGTTTCCGCTCTCTCATGGTTTCTGTGAAAATGAATTCGCTGCATTCCTTATAGAGAATGCCCGGCTTATCAAAAAAACGTGGTGCAATACCTAAAATATAGCCGCCGCCCGCGGCCTGGCCGCGTGCGATGGCGCCCATGAGTCCCTGCGCGCCGCCACCGAATACCAGCCCGTGTCCACGGGCTGCTAAGCGGCGGCCAAGATGCTCAGCGGCATCGTAATATATCTGTTCAAGGTCGGTGCTGCTGGCACCGTACATACAAATGTTCATAACTTTTCCTCCGTTTTTGCGATTAAATCAATTATAAAGAAGGAATGAAAAAGTGTCAACGAAGAAAAAAGTTTTAGCGGTTTTTATGGCCGCATTGATAATTTTCATAATATCCCCTTTATCCCGTTATGTGTTGAGCCTGGGAGTAATGTCGGTCTACAGCGGCATCCACGAGGGAGAAAGCATAATGGCTGATAAAGGCATAATCCTTGAAATACCCGGCGGCGGTGAAACGCCTGAGAACGACTGGTATCCTTTTGTTATGACCTTTAACCCGGGAGAGAGCTTTTCAAGAGCTGCAGGGGACAACAGTCTAGAGCTTACAATACTATATAATTTTGGAGCCTTTGACCTGAGAAGGGGCTGCAGCAGACTTTATGACAGACAGTCGGAGTACTACAACAGCTTTTACGGGGCATATCTGGTGACCCGCAAGGATAATGGAATCGAATCGTCTGGAGAATACAAGACAGCACCATTTGGCTTTGATTCCGAGGGACACATGGATCCGGAGCAGACTGCCATTGTACCCAAGTTTGATTTTCAGCATCTGGTGCTGGGGGACTTTGGCATTAAGACCTCCGAGCAGGTATTTGAATGGACTGCAGAGACCACTTCTGAAAATGTGTCATACCTGGGATGGGATGGCTGGAGTTGTGTGGATGCCGCTCTTCTTGTAAACGGGGCTGCCCATATAAAGAAAGAATTCAGACAGTCATATCTGCAATACGGTGCGCCTGAATATGAGGTCAGTGCCAATGAAGAATTTAAGCCTGTTGCAATGCGGGGCAGAGTGTACGGCAGGTATTTTGAGGAATGGGATACCAGCGTATTCTTCTATATACTCACACCGGAGAAGGAGACCCTTGAGAGATGTGACCGTGATATTTTATCAAAATCCCGGCTGGAATAGTGAAAAGTCTTTTTCCCCCCTTGAAAAAGGCGGAACATCATGGTATAATCGACATATGACGGAAATAAAATGAAAGGAGACATGAGATGCCAAGACCGCAGAGAAGACGCAGAGTGTGCAGTGAGCCTGAATATACGGAATTCATGCCTAAGGGCAGCACCGGCTATGATGTGGTTATACTCTCAACCGATGAGTATGAGGCCATAAGGCTGGTAGATTTTGAAAAGAAGACTCACGAGCAGTGTGCTCAGCAGATGGATATTTCAAGAACCACGGTGACTGAGATTTATGAAAGAGCACGTTTCAAGCTAGCTGACAGTATAGTAAACGGCAAACGGCTGGTCATTGAGGGCGGCAGCTACAGGCTTTGCGGCGGTACAGCAAAAAACTGCTGCGGCAGGAACTGCATCAACAGCCTCCTTTATTCCGAAAATTCCGACGGAAATTTTTTAGGCAAAAAGGGAGGAGCAAACATTATGAGAATTGCGGTTACTTACGACAACGGACAGATTTTCCAGCATTTTGGACATACTGAGCAGTTTAAGGTTTACGATGTGGAAGATGGAAAGATTACAGCTGAGCAGGTTGTAGACACCATGGGAAACGGACACGGTGCTCTGGCAGGCTTTCTGGCTTCAAACCAGGTTGACACCCTGATCTGCGGAGGCATCGGGGGCGGTGCACAAAACGCACTGGCTGAAGCAGGCATCAAGCTTTACGGAGGAGTATCCGGAAGTGCCGATGAAGCAGTGGAGGCGTTAATCGAGGGCAATTTAGGATATGACCCTGATGTTCACTGCAGCCATCACGGGCACGGCCATGGCGAAGGACACAATTGCGACGGTCACGGCGAGGGACATGTGTGCGGAAAAAAATAATTTGCTCTTTTATGCATTTTTTTCTCACCAAAGGCTGAAGCCCGCATAAAAAAAGCAGAAATAGGAAAAAAGTTTAGGAGCCATCCGACAGAAAGGCTATTTAGCAGTAAAAAACACCGTTTCAACTCATAAAACCGGTGTTTTTTTGTTATCACAATCTGCACTTTTTCCTATTTTCATTTTAGTTTCAATGGTTTGCGGGTTTTGTAAGAAAATTTTGCATAAATGGCACGGCAAATTTCAAATCGGGAGATAACATCTGATCCCTTGATTCCCAGAGAAATTCACAGAAACAAAACAGCGGACGGTTTAAATAGCCTTCCGCTGTTTTTTACGCCCTTAAAGGGGCTTCGTTTAATTGTCAAGGTAATTGAGACACTTTTCGTTGAATAAATTAGTAAATTATTTTTTTTATACAAGCAATAAAACAATTCCCTAAAAGATCAAATGTGCCAGAGGGCAAACAATCACTAAGCTGATGATAGTTCTTTCAAGGAAAATTACAAACAGCTCCCAAAGCTTAACAGGAAGCTTTGAGCCAAGGATAAGGCCGCCTACTTCTGATAAGTAGATGAGCTGAGTAACAGATACTACCGCTACGATGAATCTTGTCATAGCGCTGGTGATGCTTTCTGCGGCGATGATTGACGGTGTGAACATATCAGTGAAGCCGACGATCATTGTCTTTGAAGCTTCAGCAGCTTCCGGAACCTGTAAGAGTTCAAGAAGCGGCAGGAACGGTTTTCCAAGAATTTCGAAAATCGGTGTGTTGTTTGCAAGAAGCAGAGCAAGTGTTCCGATTGCCATTACTGTAGGCAGAACTCCGAACCACATTCCTACGGCGTTCTTTAAACCGTTTTCGATGAACTGACCAATGCCCTGGTGATCTGCAACTCTCTTCATAGCGAGAGCCATGCCGTACTCTCTGGAATTCTTGTATTCGGAAGGAATATCTTCAGGCATAGCCTTTCCTTCTACCACATAGGTATCCTTCTTGAGTGACAGCGGCGGTATTCTTGGACAGATAATTGCGCAAACAACTCCGATAAGACAGATCATCAGATAATATAATCCGAAGTATTCCATCAGATCAACCTGTGCAAGAACAACGATACTGAAGGTGATTGAAACGGCAGAGAAGGTTGTTGCGATAACAGAAGCCTCTCTTGCAGAATAATATCCTCCTTCATACTGATTGCATGTAAGCATAACGCCCAGAGTACCGTCTCCAATCCATGATGTGAAGCAGTCAACTGCAGCACGTCCAGGAATCTTAAAGAGAGGTCTCATAACCTTTGTCAGGAGTGCACCTACAAATTCAAGAAGACCGAAGTCAAGAAGAAGAGGAAGTAATAATCCCGCGATTGCAAAGATAATAACGAGAACTGTAAGCAGGTCGCCAAGTACGAATCCGCCGGCTCCGCCTTCAGTAATCATGTGAATAAGTCCAGTGTCGTTGTCTCCTGCACCTATTCCAAGGTATGTGAGCCAGATAAATACTGCGCCTAAATCTCTGATAACAACCCAGATAACAGATGTTGAGAAGGTGTCATTGAGAATAGGATGCTCTGTTATGAATTTTGGCTTTGCAAGTGCTATTGTTGACAATATGGCGGAAATAGTGACGATGATTACGCAAAGAATCGGCAGAATGCTGCCTATTGCTCCGCCGATGAAGTCAGCGAGGATTTTTACGCATATGGTCCAGCTTCCATCGTATTTTATAGGTATCATAAATAAAATAATGCCTATTATTGATGGAACAATAAACTTAACCATAAGCTTACTTCTATTTGATTCCATTTTGATTTCTCCCTTCATTTGTCTCATTACCCATACTCAAGTATTCTATCACACACATATTTTTTAGCAAGGTTTTAGCAGAAAAACTTTTAGCCGGCGGGGGAAAATCGTTTTTTTTAGTATTTTGCATATAAAATAAAAGAAGAACCTTTGTGGATAAAGACAAAAGTTCTTCTATGGCTTTTCTTAATCTTTTACCGGGTTAAACCTGGACTTCACCGGCAAGAACACGTTTATAATCCTCAAGATTTTTCTTAAGAAGCTCCGGAGTGTTAAGCTCGTAAGGGCATTTTTTGATGCAGGCGCCGCAGCCGACGCATTTTTCTATGTCCATCATGGCCTGCTGCCATTCTTCTGAAAGCCATGATTCAGATGGTGAGCGGCGAATCATCAGTGACATGCGGGCGCAGTTGTTTATTTTGATTCCCTGCGGGCAAGGCATGCAGTAGCCGCAGCCGCGGCAGAATTCTCCGTCGAGTTCTTTTCTGTCTGCGTCTATAACAGACTGAAGCTCCTGGTCAAGCACAGGAGGGTTGTCCATATAGGAGAGCCATTCCTTCAGCTCCTCCATGGTCTGGATGCCCCAGATCGGGAGTACATTGTCAAATTGTGATATAAAGGCGAAGGCTGCCCGTGAATTGTTTATAAGGCCTCCGGCCAGTCCTTTCATAGCTATAAAGCCCATATTCTGCTGGCGGCACATGTTTACCAGGTTAAGTTCTTTTTCACCGGTAAGATAGCTGAAAGGAAACTGCATGGTTTCGTAAAGTCCCGACTTTACGCATTCCTCGGCAACACCGATTTTATGGCATGTAATACCGATGTGGCGGATCATGCCCTGTCGTTTAAAGTCCTCCATACATTCGTACATTCCTGTTCCGTCGCCGGGAGCAAAGCATTGTCCGGCCATGTGGAACTGATATATGTCTATGTAATCGGTCTTCATATTTTTGAGGGATGTATCTATGTGGCGTTTCATTTCCTCGGGAGTAGAGGCTCCTGTCTTTGTGGCGATAAATATATTTTTACGCACATCGGAGAGAGCAAGACCGATTTTTTCCTCGCTGTCCGAGTAGGCTCTTGCTGTATCAAAAAAAGTCATGCCGCCTTCGTAGGCACTGCGAAGAATTTCAGCAGCATCTTCAAAGCTTCTCCTCTGAACAGGAAGGGCACCAAAGGCGTTTTGGGGTACGGTTATTCCTGTTTTTCCTAGTGTAATCATCTTCATTGTATTATTGGCCTCCTTTTATTGCTTATATCTTAAAACCATTTTTTCTTTTTAAACCATAGAATCATGACCGTGCAGATCAGTATGCTCAGCCCGATAATAGAAGCATAGCCGTATTTCCATGTCAGCTCCGGCATGTTGGCAAAATTCATGCCGTACCAGCCTACCAGCAGGGTCAGAGGCAGGAAAAGGGCAGTAATTACGGTAAAATATTTCATCAGCTGGTTCTGTTCTATATCTACCTGGGCCTGATAGGCCTCACGCATCTGAGTGACATAGTCCCTCAGGTTCATTACCGTACTGCAGAGTTTTTCCGCCCTGCTCTGAAGTATTGCAAAATGTCTTTTAGCCTCATGGGAAAGAATCTTTTCGTCATCAATCTTCAGGTTCTCGAATATATCGGTAAGCTGCTCGTAATACCGTTTTCTCCTTATGAGCTCTTTCCGGAAAAGAATTATCTTATTCAGATACCCCTTTATATCGGTTCCGGATATTGCCATATCCTCTGCATCTGTAATTTCCGCTTCCAGTCTGTCCAGGTCATCGATATCTTCTCTCAGAAGAGTGAGAAAGAACCGGTAGAGTACATCGCTGTTTGTGTGCTGGGCAGGTATAGCCTTGTTTACCATGTTCAGAGTTCTTTCGTCTTCGCAGAAAAAGAAAACATTCTGGGCATCGCAATAGGCCACAATTTTGGAAAGATCATTGTTGTCGCTGAATACATCGTACCAGTCGAAGGCAAAAAGGTAATACCCTTCAAAACCTTCAAAGGTTTCTGTCCGGCCCTGTCTCAGATAGTCAATGACATGAGGTTCAATGTAGTCGGCGGCTTCATTTATACCATTGGCAAGCAAAGCTTTAATCATTCAGGCTCCTTTCTTCCATGAACGCAAGTGCTTTGTCAACGAGCATGCCGTATCGCGGTTCGTCTTCCATAAAACTGATGCCATGGCCTGCGCCCGGAAAAGTTTCAAATATTATATCACCATCAGGATTAGCTGCTTTAAATGCATCGCAGATTTTTTTACTCATAGAGCAAGGCACGAATCTGTCATCTTCTCCGTGAATGAGCAGAATGGGAACCTTGGCATGAGACACAGCTTCTGATGCATCAGCGGCCTCAAGGTCAAAATGCCCGTAGAGTTTTGCTCCTAGCCTGACAAATGGGTATAGAAGCTTTGCCGGAAGCTTCATGTCACCGCAGACCTTTTCTATTATCTCCTTTGGCGATGAGTAAGGGCAGTCGGCAATGATTCCCATAACATTTTTGGGCAGGTCAAGTTCTGCTGCCATAAGTACAGTGGCTGCTCCCATGGAAACCCCTGAAATTACGATTTTTACATCACTGCCGAACCTGTCGCAGACATATTTTACCCAGCTGAGGCAGTCAAATCTTTCGTTAATACCCATGGAAATGGTGTTTCCCTCACTCTGTCCGTGGGCGCGATGATCAACCACCAGCGTATTGCAGCCTCTTTCTCTAGCAAGCTTATTGCCTCCGCAGAAATCCCTGTATGCCCAGCCTTTGTAGCCATGGAACTGAATGTGCACCGGTGCTCCGTCCTTCACGTGATAGTATCTGGCTGCCAGCTTCAATCCGTCAAAGGAAGTAGTATATACCTGCTCAAATGGTATGCTGCTCATTTCGTCTATGAGGGCAAGCATCTTATCCCGGTTAGTCTCATACTGCAGTCCGTTAGGCAGTTTGATAGGTCCATTTTTCTTTTTTGGCGCCGCATAAAAAATCCGGCGGTAGCAGTAGTATGCAAGCATTTTGCCTTTTGCTCCTTACTCAAATTAGAATTATGAGGGAAATTATACCACAGTTGATGCTTTTTTTCAAATGCCAGTACTCTGATGATCTTACTCTGATGCCCGAGATGACCGTACTATTATGCTAATATTCTGGTGTTCTGGTGTTTTATGCATTTTTTTCTGACGGAAGCCGGAAAACGTTGAAATTAAAATCAAGATAGGAAAAATCTTTTTTTGCCGTGCTTAACGGGGACCAGAATGTAGTAAAAATAAAGGTTTAACTTACAATAATTATAAAATTTCTTTATGATTTCCAGCAAAAAAAAGCGCCCTGCTATTCAGGACGCATATTTTAATTTTCCAATCTTCACTTTTTTTATGCGGCTTTCAGCCATTGGTGAGAAAAAAATGCATAAAAACATGGAAAGAATGACTGCCGACACATTCTGACTGCCGGCAATATGTGCTGCAACACATTAGTCCAGCACCTTTCCGTCTGTAGACACCGTAACAACCTGCCATGGGATAAATTTTCCGCTTTCCTGAAGAGCCCTTTTAGCAGCCATTTCGATACCGCCGCAGCACGGGACCTCCATCCTGACCACGGTAACGCTCTTAATGTCGTTTTCTGCGATGATGGCTTTAAGTTTCTCGGAGTAGTCTCCCTCATCCAGCTTAGGGCAGCCGATGAGAACCACCTTGTTCTTGATGAAGTCGTTGTGGAAATTGCCGTATGCATAGGCGGTGCAGTCTGCAGCGATAAGAAGGTCGGCACCGCTGAAGTAAGGGGCATTTACAGGGGCGAGCTTAATCTGCACAGGCCAGGTGGAAAGACGGCTTGATACTGCCTGCACCGACGATGCCGGCGACACCGACGATGTCGGCGATGACGAGGATGCATATACAGACTCAGACTCAGTGTTTTCGTGTTTAATGGCCTTTGCCTGAGAGCCGGGACATCCACACGGCATGCCGCCTCCAAGTTCCTGGGCAAGCTTCTTTTCCAGCTGAGCCTTCTTTACCGCCGCTTCATCATAAGCGGGAGCCTCACGCATCTCAAAGGTAATGGCTCCTGTAGGGCAGGCGGGCAGGCAGTCGCCAAGGCCGTCGCAGTAGTCTTCTCTCGTGAGCTTTGCTACACCGTCAACCATGGCTATGGCTCCTTCGTGGCATGCAGATGCACAGGCACCGCAGCCGTTGCATTTTGATTCATCTATCTTAATTATCTTTCTTAACATTTTTTTGTCCTCCTTTTGACTTTTCTCCTGTATTATAATACAATCATGGGACAAAGTATGTTGTAAATACAACAAAATTGGAGAAATTGATGAAAAAATATATAGATATTATTGGAAAATGTGCTTTGTTTGCAGGAATAAGCCGTGAGGATATCCTTAATATGCTCAGCTGCCTGGAGGCAAGGGTAATCACAGCAGCAAAAAGCCAGGTGATTTTTGCGGAAGGGGATGAAGCCAGAAATATGGGCGTGGTTCTCCGGGGAAAGGTGAGATTGATAAGAGAAGACTATTACGGAAACAGAAGCATCGTAGCTGAGGTGGAGCCCGGTGAGCTGTTTGCAGAGACTGTAGCGGCCGCAGGAGCAAAGAAGATGCCCGTCAGCGCTGCGGCATGGGAGGAGAGCGAGATAATGCTCATTGACTGCCGGAAAGTTCTTTATCAATGCGGAAAGGGATGCGAATTTCATAACAAGCTTGTGGGCAATCTGCTGCAGGTGGTGGCGGAAAAAAACATGATACTGAATCAGAAGATAGAAATAATATCCAAGAGGACTACAAGAGAAAAGCTGATTACATTTCTCCTTTCCGAAGCGAAGAAGAAAAACGCCGGCGAGTTTGAAATTCCATATAACAGGCAGGAGCTGGCAGATTATCTGGGAGTGGACAGAAGTGCTTTGAGCGCAGAGATAGCAAGGATGCGCAGGGACGGCCTTATAGAAAGTGAAAAAAGCAGATTCAGGCTTCTGGGACACCTTTAGAACAAGGGGCTTGTATGGGTTTTTTGTGAAGAAACACTGCATTTCTTGACTTGAAATCGTTTTCAAAGTATAATGTTAGAGGTGATAAGGAGGAATGACCAGTGAGAATATTGACTATGCTTACGGGAATCCTGTTCATGGGAGCAGGTATTTTCTTAGTAGCAAACGAAGGAGTTACTTTTTTATCAGTTGCTTTCATAGTTGGACTTATGTTTGTGATTGCAGGCATTGTGGAATGCCTTTCATACAGCAGTTATAGAGGAGATAATGAGGAAAGATCCTGGATTTTAAATGATGGTACAACTACATTTGTGCTGGGCGTGCTGATTCTGCTTAATAAGATTTCGGCTGATGCCGTAGTACCGATGATACTCGGACTTTGGGTGCTCATAGCGGGCATCCGTAACTTTGTACATGCATGGGAGCATGTGGAGGACAGAGGAAATACATTTTACGACCATCTGATTATAGGACTTCTGAATATTATTTTCGGATTGTATGTTTTCTTTGATGGTGAGATATTCAACCTTGCCTCAATTACTATGATCGGCCTGTGCATCATCGTGCAGGGTATTAACATCCTTCATATTGGTGCTACCATCAGAATTGTAAAACCGAAGTTTATTAAGACAAAAGATGAAATGCTAGAGGAAGCTGCAGCAAAATTCGAGGAGGCTCATGCCAATGCCAAAGAGGCTATCAAAGCGGCTAAGGCTGCACAGGCAGAGCTTAAGTCTGTAGAACGTACTCCGGAGGAACTTCTGGATTTAACTCTGGCACCAAAGCCGGGCACAGAGACAGAGACTGGAGATGAAGAACATACTCCTACAGGTGAGGAAGAGTAAAATGAAAGAAAGCTATGATATTGCTATAATCGGCGGAGGCGCTTCCGGACTTGCGGCGGCTGTTACTGCTGCCAGAAGAGCAGATAACATATCGGTGGCAGTCTTTGAAAAAAAGGATGTTACGGGTAAAAAGCTCAGTGCCACCGGAAACGGCAGATGCAATATTTCCAATATCAGATGCGAAGGCCTGGAGCAGGTTATGGACTTTTTCGGCAGCGTAGGAATATCCGTGCGCAAAGACGAAGAAGGACGGTTCTACCCCTATGGAGAGGATGCAGGGGAGGTTACATCACTTTTGACTGCATGTGCTCTAAATGAGGGTGCTGAGATTTTTTTGAATAGTGAAATTACAGGAATGGAAGCAAAGCCTGGCGGCGGCTTCCTTCTTTTCGTTGGCGGAAAAGAAACAGGTGCCGCAGGTAAGGCCGGCAAAAGAATTGAAGCAAAGAATGTACTATTGGCGGCAGGGGGTAAATCCTATGCATCTCTGGGAACCACCGGCGACGGATATATAATGGCAAGGAAACTGGGACACAGTGTAGGAAAGCTGGTTCCGGCACTCACGGCGGTAGAGGTGTGTGAGGATTTAAGCGCTTTGAAAGGCGTGAGATCAAAGGCGGAAGTTTCCTTATATAAGGACGGAAAAATGATTTTCAGCGAAAGGGGAGAGGTTCAATTTCGGGCCGACAGCCTTTCGGGAATATGTATTATGAATATGTCAAGATTCATCAGGCGTGAATATGACTATGAAATAGGAATTAATGCTGTGGCAGATTTTGGAGGAGATGAGCTTCTGTCCATAATCGAAAGCAGATTTTCCATAAAAGGTTTTAATGCGGAAGAGGCTTTGAAAACTTTGGTTAAGAGGCCTCTGGCAGAATTGGCCCTTCGCAGTGCAGGGATAAAGCCGGAGGAAAAGGCGTCGGCAGTTTTACGCGGTGCAGACGGCAGGCAAAGGCTTGATAATCTGGCCGGAGCACTGCAGGATATGCGGTTTGAAGTTAAGGGCCTTAAGGGATGGAACGAGGCACAGGTCACTGCAGGAGGTGTATCTCTTGCTGAGGTCGATCCGCTGACCATGGAATCAAAGATAGTGCCGGGGCTGTTTTTCAGCGGGGAAGTGCTGGACTATGACGGTCCCTGCGGCGGATACAACCTGCATCATGCATGGCTTACAGGAATACGTGCCGGAAAGGGAATGGCAGATAGATGTATAGAATTCACCAGATAAAATTAAGGCCGGGGGAACCTCTTGACAGACTTCCGGAAAAGATTATGAAAAAAGCAGGTCTGGCAGGAAAGGGCCTTTTGATAGATGACTGGAAGGTAGTGAAGGAATCCATCGACGCACGGGATAAGGCTGATATCCGTCTTGTGTATTCGGTGGATTTTACCGTGGTTTCAGCCAAGAATCCCAAGAAAACAGCTGCCCTTAAAGTAAACTCAAAGCAGGGACTGGAAATTGCACCTGATATGGCCTATAAAGAAGTATCCACAATGCCTGACGCACCTTCCCTTAAAAATAGACCTGTAATTGTAGGTTTCGGACCTGCCGGAATGTTTGCCGGCCTGATTCTGGCCCGGGCAGGATACAGACCTCTAATTCTGGAACGAGGGCAGGATGTGGATGCCAGGACAGCAGCAGTGGAGCACTTCTGGGAGACCGGAGAACTGGACACAGAATCAAATGTTCAGTTCGGTGAAGGAGGTGCAGGGACCTTCAGCGACGGCAAGCTGACTACGGGAATCAAAGATCCGCGTATAAGGAAAGTGCTGGAGGAACTTGTCCGTGCAGGGGGACCTGAGGATATTCTCTACAGACAGAAACCGCACATCGGCACGGATATTCTCAGGACTGTGGTAAAGTCCATAAGAGAGGAAATAAAGGCCCTTGGAGGAGAAGTCAGATTCTGCTCAAGGGTATGCGATATTGTTACCCAGGACTGCCGTATTAAATCAGTGATGCTGGGGGATGGAAGCCTTATTGACTGCGAGGCAGCGATATTTGCTATAGGCCACAGTTCACGTGACACCTTCAGATGGCTCAATCAGAAGGGCATAGACATGGCGCAGAAACCATTTTCCATAGGTGTAAGAATTGAACATCCTCAGGAAATGATAGATATTGCCCAGTACGGTGCACCTGCTTCAGAGCTGGGACTTCCGACCGCTGATTACAAGCTGAACTACCGCTGCGAAAACGGACGAGGGGTGTATACATTTTGTATGTGCCCCGGAGGAAAGGTCGTGGTTGCTTCTTCCCAGGAAGGCGGAACCGTGACTAACGGCATGAGCTATCACGATCGCGACAGCGGAACAGCTAACAGCGCACTCCTTTGCGATGTCCGCGTCAGCGATTTCGGTTCAGAGGATGTGCTGGCAGGCGTTGAGTTCCAGGAAAAATACGAGAGGATTGCCTTTATCAACGGCGGCGGCAGTTATCGTCCGCCGAAATGCAGCTGGGGCCAGTTCAGGGACGGCTGTGCCAAGGAAGTTGAAAATTCACTTCCTGATTTTGCGGCGGCAGCTATAAGAGAAGCAATGCCTCACCTGGGTAGAAAGCTTAAGGGTTTTGACAGGGATGATGCTGTCATGACTGCGGTTGAGTCCAGAAGCTCATCGCCTGTAAGATTTGCCAGAAATGAAAATTTAATGGGAAGTGCAGGAGGACAGACTCTTGAGGGCTTCTTTCCTTGCGGCGAAGGGGCAGGCTATGCCGGAGGGATTATGTCTGCGGCTGTAGACGGAATCAAGGCTGCGGAAACTATAATTAAGAACTGGAGACCTGCAGAAGTCAGGTTATAATCATCATATTGTATTGGGAGACTGAAAAAGGGATGTCGCATGAGCGGCATCCCTCTTATAATTCAACTATATATCTTATGTAATTCAGAGTGCCTCTGAAATTAGAATGGCACAATCTTTCCTGTTGCAATCATAACAGCGGCAACTGCTGCTAAAGCAACAAGTATAACTGCGATAACCAATTCGTACTTTCTTTCAAAAATCTTAGCACCCTTTTCCTTCTTGCCTAAAGCATAGATTATGATGCCGGGAGCATACAGGATACATGAAATCAGAAGAAGTTCCATACCGGATGAATAGAGCATCCAAATTCCGTAAATTGTTCCTATGATACCAAAGATCTTTGCCTTGAGCAGTTCTCCGGAGCCTGCATTATCAAAGCCATCTTTTGTGATAGCGACTTTCAGATAATATAATGAGCTGAGGAAATACGGAATCATAATCATTGATGTACTGATTGTGTAGAACACCTGATATGTAGATTCGTTGAAGTAGATTACGATCAGGAATAACTGTATAATTCCGTTTGTAAGCCACAGGGAGAAAGCAGGAGAATCGTTCTTATTTGATTTCGCAAAAGCTTTCATGAATACACCCTGCTGTGCAGCGGAATAAGGGCAGTCAGCTGCGATGATTGTCCATCCAAGCAGTGCACCTGCTAAGGAAAGAATTACAGCCAGGTTGATCAGAGCAGCACCCCAAGGTCCAACAGCAGATTCTAAAATTCCTGCCATCTGTGGGTTAGGGAGTTCAGCCATTTCTTCTACAGGCATTACACCTAAGCTGAGTGCAGCTACCATAACGTAGATTGCGAAGATTCCAAGGAAACCAACCATTGATGCTTTACCAACGTCGCTGGCTTTCTTTGCACGGCCTGATAAAACTACAGCGCCTTCAATACCGATGAATGACCATACTGTAGCAGCAGTAGTAGCTTTAACCTGATCACCGAACGGAACAGTTCCGTTGCCCTAGAAGTTTTCCATGAAGATGGAAGGTTTGAAAGCACCTAAAAATATTACTGCTACGATGAATACAAAGATTGGAACCAGCTTTGCAATCGTAGTAAGAATATTTAATGCAGCGGCCTCTTTAACACCTCTTAAAACAAGGCCGTTTAAAATCCAAATAATAACGGATGCACACACAATGGATACCAGGTTATTCCCTTGTCCGAATACAGGGAAGAAGTAACCGATTGCACCGAAAAGCAGCGTCATGTAGGACACGTTGCAAAGAAGTGCGCTGATCCAGTAACCTCAAGCTGAATTGAATCCTACGAATTCACCGAATCCTTCTTTCGCGTAGCTGAATACACCATTGGTAAGTTCCGGCTTTACTTTGTTTAAACCAAAGAAGCACATGGTAAGGCCCAGCATACCAACTCCGCAGATTCCCCAGCCGACAAGAACAGCACCTGTATGAGCACCGGATGCGGCCATATCTGCGGTAGTAGTGAAGATACCGCTACCGATAGTGGAACCAATGATCATTGCTACGAGGGCAGAAAAATTCAATTTCTTATTCTCGTTCATTTCTAGCCTCCTAATAAATTAAAAAAATGATTGCGGAGACCATTCTAAAAAAAATTTTTAACAAATGCAATAAAAAATAATGTTTTTTTGGAGGTGTTCTTTGAACTTCTGTAAAGACATTGTTAAATTTTACACAGGCAATTCCCAGTCATTTCAACGGGTACAGCCAATCCCATAAGGCTCAGAAGCGTAGGTGCAATATCTGCTAGTTTTCCATAACCTTCCTTAGCGTTTTCCGTAAAAATACACGGATCTGCCGAAATATGAACTAATGGAACAGGGTTCGTCGAGTGGGCTGTGACAACATTGCCGTCAGAATCTGACATGTAATCGGCATTGCCGTGGTCAGCAGTGAGAAGAATCTGGCCTCCCTTTTCCAGAATCATACGGGTTATCTTATCTACACAGCTGTCGAGAGCCTCCACAGCCTTAACTGCCGCATCAAAAACGCCTGTATGACCTACCATGTCAGCGTTGGCAAAGTTGAGAATCATCACATCATAAGCATCTTTTTCAATTTCCTTTAGGACCTGATCTGTTACCTCGTGTGCACTCATTTCCGGCTTCAGGTCGTATGTGGCAACCTTCGGGGACGGAACAAGGATGCGGTCTTCCAGATTGTTCGGCTGCTCTACGCCTCCGTTGAAGAAAAATGTAACGTGAGCGTATTTTTCTGTTTCGGCAATGCGGAGCTGGTGAAGGCCCAGTGAGGAAAGGTATTCGCCTAAGGTGTTTTTTATGGTCTGCGGCGGGAATGCCACCTCAACAGCAGGCATTTCTGCATCGTACTGAGTCATGCATACATATTTGATGTTTTCCGGTTTTTTGATGCGAGGGAAAGCATAGCTGTCAAAGTCAGGATCCACGAAGGCTCTGGTGATTTCCCTTGCTCTGTCGGGACGGAAGTTGCAGAAAATAACGGCATCGCCGTCCTGCACGGATGCCGAGCTGCAGCAGATGGTCGGAATGATGAACTCATCAGTTTCACCTGCATCATAAGCAGCTTTGACAGCCTCTGTGCCTGAAGCTGCTGTGCGTATTTCTCCCATGGCGAGTGCATCGTTCGGAGTGAGAGTGTCGCCAGGAGCGAGAGCATCGCCAAGTGTGAGGGCATCGTATGCCTTCCGGAGTCTTTCCCAGCGTTTGTCACGGTCCATTGCGTAGTATCTGCCGGAGACTACTCCTACTTTGCCCAGCTTGTTTTCGGCCATAAATTTCTCGATTTCCTGCATATATTCTATGCCTGAAGTAGGCGGCACATCTCTGCCGTCCATAAAACAGTGGAGAAATACATTTTCGATTCCTCGTTTCTGAGCCAGGAGAATGACCGCTTTGATGTGCTCTATGTGGCTGTGAACACCGCCGTCGGAAAGAAGGCCGAAGATGTGGAGTGCGGGCATTCTGCCGGCTGATTTTGACGGGTCCTCTTCTGATGCATTTGAATGAACACCTTTAAGAACGTGATCACAGGCAGAGTTAAGGGCAGCATTTCCATAGAAAATGCCGTCATCTATTGCCTTGGTAATCCTGGTCAGCTCCTGATACACAATACGGCCTGCGCCGATGTTGAGGTGTCCAACTTCGGAGTTTCCCATCTGACCTTCCGGCAGGCCTACTGCAAGACCGCTGGCGTTAAGCTGTATGTTGGGATATTTTGCAAAAATTTCATCAAGAGCCGGTGTATGAGCGGCCTTTACCGCATTGCCCTGCTCTGACGTGTTAAGCCCGAATCCGTCCAGAATCATAAGCATAGTCGGTCTCTTAGTTATTTCAGTCATTGCTATTACCTCATTTAATCAAAAGTTTTATATATGTGAAATTATACTCTACCTTGCAGGGCAATGTCAAACCGAGACGATGAAGAATATGCCTCCGGCCGATATGGATCCCCAGGTCGTAAATATGCCCCTCAGCCGTGAATATAATGTTGTCCCCTCCGGACTATATAAAGATGATTGAAATTATTACATAAATTATTTATAATGTAATTATAATACAAAAAGGGGCGTGAAAACATTTATGAAATACATAGATCAAGGACAAGGGCTGGCTGCTCGTGCTGCAGAGGGCATGCTGCAGCTGCTGTTTCCCCTGTCCACTTACTGCATCTGCTGTGGCAAGCCGGTGGATGCAAGCCGGAGCTACAGCATTTGTGACCACTGCATCCACCATATAACGTGGGGAAATATCCATATCGATCTCGAAGCAGAAAGCCGCCGCCTCGGCCGCCCGGCCCGCCTGGACTCTGCCGTCGCCTGCATGAAATACGGACTTTACGAGCGCAGGCTCATTTTCGACCTGAAATACGACGGCAGAACCTATGTGGCGCGGGCCATCGGCCATATAATGGCCGACCGCCTGGCCGCTGAAGGACTTGCAGCCCCGTCAAGCGGTGCTGCGGCGGGGCGGCCGGGTATGTCAGTCCAGGGCCGGCCGCTATCATCGGCTGCGGCGGGGCGGCCGGGAGCCGCCTGCAGGACTCATCTCTTGGGAGGGCCGGCCTCAATCTCATACGGAGCTGGTTGTGAAAAATGCCCGCTGTCCGGCATTTCCATGGACTCAGGCGGCGGCTTCGGAACGGCCAAGCTGTCAGGCACCACGGGCGGCGGCTTCGAAACGGTCGAGCTGTCAGGCACCTCAGACGGCGGCTTCGACTATATAGTCCCGGTGCCTGTGCACCGGGACAAAGAAAAGGCTCGCGGCTTTAATCAGGCTGAAAAGATGGCACGGCACCTGGGGCGGAGAATCGGGGTGCCGGTGCTGCCGCGAGCCATCATAAGAAATCGCATGACAGCTGCCCAGCGGAGTCTTTCTGCGGAGGACAGATACTTTAATCTGGAGGGTGCTTTTTCCCTGAATCCTAAGGATGCGGTCAAGATAAGAGGCAGCCGAATTTTGCTTTTGGACGATGTATACACCACAGGGGCAACTGCTCACCGCTGTGGCGATGTTCTCAAAGAGGCCGGCGCAGCGAGGGTGGATTTTATTGCTTTGGCAACAAGTAACGATTTTGCATATGGCTTTTTTGATGATGGACAATGTTAAAGATAATGTGTCATTCCAGGAAACCTCCAAAAGTCGACCATGTAGGCTTCAAAACCATTGAAAATTGATGGCATAGGGTTGACACCTTTTGTTCAAAACAACAATTTCAAATTGAAAGTTCTGAGAAAAGTCGACCTTATAGAGTTCAGAACCGTTGAAATTAAGCAGGTAGAGGTTGATATACTGTAAGAAAATACAAGTCAAAGAGGCCTTACGTCTTATATTTTAGATGAAAAAACCAAAGGGTGTCGACCATGTAGGCTGTAAAATCATTGAAAAGTGATGTACGATGGTCGACTTTACCTATTAATAAAAAATACCCGCATCTCGCACCTACACAAATATCGCAAAAGTAAACCTAAAAATCCGCTAAGCCTTGAAAATAAAATTTTCTGGTTTACTTTTCGGAGAGGTATCCCGTCCGACTCTCAGGTCAATGCAGGAAAGGTAAACCGGAAAATCCGAAAACCATTGTAAATTGTTTTTCGTGGTTTACTTTTTAAATAATATCTATATCAATCCATTGGACGCAGACAAAAAAGTAAACCTGCCAAGCCCGAAGAACGTTGAAAATAAAATTTTTTGGTTTATATTCGCCAGACGATATCATTTCGCCAGACGATATCATTTCGCCAGACGATATCATTTGTCTCTTATACACATC